>NZ_JBHWBW010000107.1:0-19997 GCF_042735675.1 Kitasatospora sp. NPDC059571 | reverse complement strand
GGTTGTGGCAGGGGCCTTCGGTCACTTCTGTACTCCGCCCGGCTCGCACGGCCGGCTGAGCACCACGGAGGTCGTGGTCCGGCGACACTGCCGGGCGGAGGGCCTCCGACTCACCCCGGCCTGCCCAGGCCGGGGTCGCCGTCTGCTCACTTGCTGGTGGCGAGTTCCTTCTCGGCGGGCTTCGCCTGGGCCGGAACGGGCTTGGCGGGGCCGGCCGCCTCCTGGAACGCCTCGAAGGGCTTCTCCATCTCGGCCAGGCCGACGGTCTCGCGCTTGAGGAACATCGCGAGCGTCCAGTCGGTGAAGACCCGGACCTTGCGGTTCATGGTCGGCACCCGGCTGCCGTGGTACAGGCGGTGGAACCACCAGGCGGGACGGCCCTTCAGCTTGTACTTGCCGAAGAGGATCGCCACACCCTTGTGCAGGCCGAGACCGGCGACCGCACCGAGGTTCTTGTGCTTGTACTCCTTCTGCGGGAAGCCGCGCATCCCGGAGACCACGTTGTCGCCGAGCACGATGGCCTGGCGCACCGCGTGCTGGGCGTTCGGCGGGCACCAGGCGCCCTCGCCGACGGCGAGGTCGGGCACCTGGGCGTTGTCGCCGGCGGACCAGACGTAGTCGAAGCCCTGGACCTGGAGGGTCGGAGCGGTGTCCACGTGGCCGCGCGGGCCGAGCGGGAGGCCGAAGTTGGCCAGCACCGGGTTCGGCTTCACGCCCGCCGTCCACACGATGGTGGAGGCGTCGGCCTCGACGCCGTTCTTCAGCACGACGTGCTGGTCGACGCAGGACTCCATCGAGGTCTCGATGTAGATCTCGATGTTGCGCTCTTCGAGCTTCTCCTTGGTCCACAGACCGAGGTCCGGGCCCATCTCGGGGAGGATCCGGTTGGCCGCCTCGACGAGGATGAAGCGCATGTCGTCGCGGCTGACGGTCTTGTAGATCTTCGCCGCGTCGCGGGCCATGTCCTCGACCTCGGCGATGGTCTCGACGCCGGCGAAGCCGCCGCCGACCACCACGAAGGTGAGGGCCTTGCGCCGGATGTCCTCGTCCGTGGTGGACTCGGCCTTGTCCAGCTGCGCCATGACGTGGTTGCGGAGGCTGATCGCCTCCTCGACCGTCTTCATGCCGATGCCGTGCTCGGCCAGGCCGGGGATCGGGAAGGTGCGGGAGACCGAGCCGGTGGCCACGACGAGGTACTCGAAGGGCAGCTCGTAGGCGTCGCCGGCCGCGGGCTGGATGGTGGCGACCTTGCGGGCGTGGTCCACACCGGTGACCGCACCGGTGAGCACCTCCGCCTTCTTCAGGGCGCTGCGCAGCGGGGCGACGAGGTTGCGGGGCGCGACGTTGCCGCCGGCCGCCTCGGGAAGGAAGGGCAGGTACGTCATGTACGACCGCGGGTCGACGACCGTGACGGTCGCTTCGCCGTAGCGCATCTTCTTGAGGATGCGCATCGCGGCATACAGGCCGACGTAACCACCGCCGACGATAAGGATGCGAGGACGCTCCGTGGTGCTCATATCCGAAAGTATCCACCCCCCTCCGACCGGCACTTCGTGAGGCCCGTCACAAGCCTCTGGACACCCCCTGCTACACTGCGCGGCCACATTTCCGGCCGGTGGCCGCCGGCTCACGGCCGCCCCGGGGCCGGGGTGAGCCCGTGCGGGCATACGGTGCCGTTGAGCAGCAACGATCCCCGAGGGGCTGCGGTTCCCGTGCGGGATTTCGATTCCACCGGCCACCGGCGAGCACAGCCTGCGATCCGCTGGCTGCACCCGGAGGGGTGCCTTCGGTCCCACATATCGGACGGAGCGGGCATCCAGGTCCGACGAAAGACTGGCCCGCCATGTGAAGAAATTCACGAAGTTTCCCGCGACGCGCCGCACAGACCCCGGCCCCGGGCGCCGAGAGGGCGCTCCGGGGCCGGATTCGTAAGGACTGCAAGGGATCAGCGAGCAATACTCCAGGCGATCCCGTCCAGGATGTCGTGCTCGCTGACGACCACCTCGGCGGCGCCCGTCCGCTCCATGATCTCCAGCAGCACCAGCGCCCCGGCGCCGATCACGTCGACCCGGCCCGGGTGCATCACCGGGATCGCCGCCCGCTCGGCGTGGGTGGCGGCCAGCAGCCGCGCGGTCACCTCGCGGACCTGCCCGTAGGACAGCCGTGCGTGGTGGATGCGCTGCGAGTCGTACGCGGGCAGCTCCAGCGCGATCGCGGCCACCGTGGTGACCGTGCCGGCGAGGCCCACCAGGGTGGCCGCCTCGGTCAGCGGAACGGCCTCGGCGGCGGTGTCCAGCGCGGCGAGCACATCGGCCTTGGCGGCCTCGATCTGACCGGCCGTCGGCACCTCGGCACCGGCGAAGTGCCGCTCGGTCATCCGCACGCAGCCGATGTCCACCGAGCGGGCCGCCCGGACGTCCTGCGTGCCGAGCACGAACTCGGTCGAGCCGCCGCCCAGGTCGAAGACCAGGTAGGGCGCCTTGAAGTCCCCGCCGGCCAGCTCCTTGGTGGCGCCGGTGAAGGAGAGGTGGGCCTCCTCCTCGCCGCTGACCACCTGCGGGGTCACCCCGAGGATGCCGTGCACGCCCGCGGTGAACTCGGCGGCGTTCTCGGCGTCCCGCGAGGCGCTGGTGGCCACGAAGCGGGTCCGCTCGGGCCCGACCCCGTACCCGGCGATGACCTCGGCGTACTCGCGGCAGGCCGCGAAGGTCCGCTCCAACGCGTCGGGGTGCAGCCGGCCGGTGGCGTCCACACCCTGGCCGAGCCGGTTGATCACCATCCGGCGGTCGAGGTCGGTGATCTCCCCGGTGGCCGGGTCGAGATCGGCGACCAGCAGCCGGATGGAGTTGGTGCCGCAGTCGATCGCGGCGACCCGGGTGGCGGTCACGACTCCTCCTCCTGCTCCGCGCGGCGCTTCTTCTCGGCGCGCTCCGCGGTCAGCCGCTCCTTGGCCGCGATCACCTCGGCGTGGTCCTCGTCCTTGGCGCGGTTCCTGGCGACCCGCGCGCCGGCCGCCTCGACCTCGGCCGCGGAGACGCACGGGCCCTTGGCCCACCAGTCCTCCAGCATGCCGATCGCCTCGTCGCCGAGCGGGTTGACGCCGGGGCCGGCCGCGAGCGCGTGCCCGACCAGCACGTGCAGGCACTTCACCCGGTCCGGCATGCCGCCGGCGCTGGGGAAGCCCTCCAGCACCTCGATCGCGTCGCGCCGGGCGATGTAGTCCTCGTGGGCCCGCCGGTAGGCGGCGGCGAGCTCCGGGTCCTGCGCGAGCCGGGCGGTCTGGTCCTTCATCACGCCGTCGGCCTCCAGGGTGCCGATCAGCGAGGCGGCCCTCGGGCAGGTCAGGTAGTACAGGGTAGGGAAGGGGGTGCCGTCGGGCAGCCGCGGGGCGGTCTCGACGACGTCCGGGTTGCCGCACGGGCAGCGGTGCGCGACGCCGCGCAGGCCGCGCGGCACACGGCCGAGCTGGGCGGCGATGGCCGCCGTGTCGCGGTCGGCGTCGGTGGCCGCGGTGGCGTCGGGAAGCTCTTCAGAGGTCATGGGGTGCTGTCTTCGTGAGGGGCGGGGGCCTGGTCGGCCAGGTCGACCGAGTCCAGGACGGTGGTGTACCAGGGTTTGGCGGCCCGGACGGGGCCGGAGCCCAGGGCGTCGGCGGAGGCCGGCCCGCGGCCGGCGGGCGCCGACGGGTCGATCGAGACGAACGGCGTCTCACCCGGCATCGCGTAGTGCAGCCGCTCGCGGGCCTGCGCCTTCACGTACTCCGGGTCCTGCCAGCGGGCCTTCTCCCGGCGGAGCTCCTCCACCTGCTGGCGGGCGTGCTCGGCCCGGGCCCGCTGCGCCGCGATCTCGGAGCGCTGGCTGAGGAACTGCCGGGTGGGGTAGGCGAGTATCGCCACCAGCGAGCACAGGACGAGCACGAGCACGGTCGCGCGGCTGGTGAAGCGCGGACGCCCCGCCAGTCCCGGGATCTTCCACATCGCTCGTACCCCTCCTGCTCACGCCGGTGCCCCGGCCCCACCCTACGGGGTGGACACCGGGGCACCGGTCCAGCGGCCGTGTGTCAGCCGCGGGGTGTCAGCTCAGCCCTCGAACTTGAAGCGCGGGAACGCGCCGCGGCCCGCGTACTCGGCGGCGTCGTCGAGGATCTCCTCGATGCGCAGCAGCTGGTTGTACTTGGCGACGCGCTCGGAGCGGGCCGGGGCGCCGGTCTTGATCTGGCCGCAGTTGGTGGCGACGGCGAGGTCGGCGATGGTGACGTCCTCGGTCTCGCCGGAGCGGTGCGACATCATGCAGCGGTAGCCGTTGCGCTGGGCCAGCTCGACGGCGTCCAGGGTCTCGGTGAGCGAGCCGATCTGGTTCACCTTCACCAGCAGCGCGTTGGCGGTGCCGGTCTCGATGCCGCGGCGCAGGCGCTCCGGGTTGGTGACGAACAGGTCGTCACCGACCAGCTGGACCTTGTCGCCCAGCTTCTCGGTCATGGCCTTCCAGCCGTCCCAGTCCGACTCGTCCAGCGGGTCCTCGATGGAGACCAGCGGGTACGCGGCGACCAGCTCGGCGTAGTAGTCGATGAGCTCGGCGGAGGAGATCGCCTTGCCCTCGAAGGTGTAGGCGCCGTCGTTGTGGAACTCGGAGGAGGCGACGTCCAGGGCGAGCGCGACGTCCTTGCCCGGGGTGTAGCCGGCCTTCTTGATGGCCTCGACGATGAGGTCGAGCGCCTCGCGGTTGGAGTCCAGGTTCGGCGCGAAGCCGCCCTCGTCGCCGAGGCCGGTGGACAGGCCGCGCTCCTTCAGCACGCCCTTGAGCGTGTGGTAGACCTCGACGCCCCAGCGGACGGCCTCGGAGAAGGACTCCGCGCCGATCGGGGCGATCATGAACTCCTGGATGTCGACGTTGGAGTCCGCGTGCGAGCCGCCGTTGAGGATGTTCATCATCGGCACCGGCAGGACGTGCGCGTTCGGGCCGCCCAGGTAGCGGAAGAGCGGCAGGTCGCTGGCCTCGGAGGCGGCGTGCGCCACGGCGAGGGAGACGCCGAGGATCGCGTTGGCGCCGAGCGAGGACTTGTCCGGGGTGGCGTCCAGGTCGAGCATGGCCTGGTCGATCAGGCGCTGCTCGGTGGCGTCGTAGCCGACCAGCTCGGGGCCGATCTGCTCGATGACGGCGAGGACGGCCTTCTCCACGCCCTTGCCGAAGTAGCGGTTCTTGTCGCCGTCGCGGAGCTCCAGGGCCTCGAAGGCGCCGGTGGAGGCACCGGACGGGACAGCGGCACGACCGGTGCTGCCGTCGTCGAGGCCGACCTCGACCTCGACCGTGGGGTTGCCGCGGGAGTCGAGGATTTCGCGGGCTACGACGACATCAATGGACGGCACGAGGCATCTCCTAGCGGAAGCGGATGAGGGTCGTTACGACCAGAGCCTAGCCGCACGGGCCCGCCGGGCCATGCCGGGCATGGCCCTGTCTCACCGTGTGGCCCGACTACTCGCCGGTAGTTCACCTGGAGGACGGCAGCCGGGCCCGGCCGGGCCTCCCCGCCCCCGCGGGCGGCGGGGCGGGGAGGCGGTGGGCCGGGGCCGGTCCGGGCGGGCCCGGTGGGGCGTCAGCCGAGCCGCAGCTGCTGGCCGGGCAGGATCAGGTCGGGGTCGGCGCCCACCACCGCGCGGTTGGCCGCGTAGAGCTGCTCCCAGCCGCCCGGCAGCTGCCGGTCGGCGGCGATGCCCGACAGGGTGTCACCGGGCCGCACGGTGTAGTCCTCGCGGCCGACCTCGGGCAGCGGTACGGCCTGGAGGGTGCGTTCACCGCCGTCGGCGGTGTCGGCCGTGTCGGTGGCGTCCTCCGGCGCCGGGCGGTCCGCGGTACCGGCGTACCGCTGGTAGATCTCCCGGTGCGCGGTCCAGTACCAGCCGCCGTTCTTCGGGTACCAGTACACGGCCGCCTCGGCGTCCCAGCCGGCCTGGCCCGGGAACTGCGGGGCGCCGGCGGAGCGGGGGCCGCCGGTACTGCCGCCCTCGGCGGTGTCGGCCTTGGCGGGCGCGCCGCCGCGGGTCAGGCCGGCGCGTTTGGAGCAGACCGGCCACGCGCCGGGCCCCTGGGACGCGAGGACCTTCTCGGCGACGGCGATCTGCTGGCCCTTGGTGGCCAGGTGGGCGTAGGCCGCGTACCTGGTACCGCCGAAGCCGCGCCAGGTGCCGGCGGTGAACTGCAGTCCTCCGTAGAAGCCGTTGCCGGTGTTGATGCTCCAGTTCCCGCCGCTCTCGCACTGGGCGACCTTCTCCCAGGTGGACACCGGTGCGGCGGTCGCACCGGCGGCGGTGAGCAGCGGCAGGGCGAGGCCGGCGCCGGTGACGCCCGCGACGGCGACCGCCTTCTGGGCGGAGGTGCGGCGGCGGTGGCGGCCAGGTCCGGTGAAGAGCATGGGTTGTCCCTCTCCGAACGCCTGCGAGGTGAGCTGTCGGGTTCGGACCGGGAGGCGTGGCCCGGCCGCGGGGAGCAGGAGGGGACCTGCTGACGCGGCTTCACCCCTAGCCGTGGGGACGGCGACGAACGTGGTTCCCCCGCCCCTGTCCTGGGTCTTGTCCGGTGTGTCGGTGCGCGGTGGACAGGATTCGGCGTTCCGCGACCGAGGCCCGCCGGTGCAGGCCGATCCGGAGAGTAGGCAGATCGAACGACCAATCACAAGCTCATATCGCCGATATCACGCAAGAATTACGACGCCGCGATTATCGCCCACGAACGAAACCGATTTGTCCGGTTTGACGGGCATTCGGGGACCCGGCGACACGCACCGCACCGACACGCCGTCAGCTGGTCCGGCCGGGTGCCCCGCCCCGGTCGCCGGGTCACCTCCCGGACGGCGTGAAGGAGACCGGGAGCTCGCGCAGCCCGCGCATGATCAGGCCGCCCCGCCAGCGCAGCTCGGCCGGGTCGGCGGCGAGCTCCAGGTCGGGCAGCCGGGTCAGCAGGGTGGCCAGCGCCGCCCGGCCCTCGAGCCGGGCCAGCGGGGCGCCGATGCAGTAGTGGATGCCGTGGCCGAACCCGAGGTGCGGGTTGTCGGTGCGGGCCAGGTCCAGGGTGTTCTCGTCGGAGAAGCGCGCCGGGTCGCGGTCGGCCGCGGCCAGCACCACCAGCACCGGGTCGCCGACCGGGATGTCCGTGCCGCCGATGGTCAGCGGCCGGGTGGCGAACCGCCAGGTGGCCAGCTCCACCGGACCGTCGTAGCGCAGCAGCTCCTCGATCCCGGTCTCCAGCAGCCCGCTCTCCCCGAGCGCCACCGACTCCTGCAGCAGTGCCCGCTGCCCGGGGTTGCGCAGCAGCGCGTACAGACCGTTGCCGATCAGGTTGACCGTGGTCTCGAAGCCGGCGAAGAGCAGGATGAAGGCCATCGCCGCGGCCTCGTTCTCGGTCAGGTGCTCGCCGTGGTCGCTGGCCCGGATCAGCCCGGAGATCAGGTCGTCGCCGAGGTCGGCGCGCTTGCGGTGGATCAGCTCGGCCAGGTAGCCGCGGATCTTCTTCACGGCCCGGCCGACGCCGCCGCGCCGGCCGGCGTGGTGTCGGATCATCATGCCGGCCCAGTCGCGGAAGTCGTCCTGGTCCTCGGCCGGCACGCCGAGCAGGTCGCAGATCGCGTAGATCGGCAGCGGGAAGGCGAACTCGTGGATCAGGTCGGCGGTGCCCCGCTCGGCGAAGGAGTCGATCAGCCGGTCGGTGAGCTGCTGCACCCGCGGCGCGAACTCCGCCACCCGGCGCGGGGTGAACGCCTTTGACACCAGCCGCCGCAGCCGGGTGTGGTCCGGCGGGTCGATGTTCAGCAGGTGGGTCATCAGGTCGGCCTGGCGCTCCCCCGGGATGCCGACCCGCCCGGTGCGGTGCGCCTGCTCGCTGTGGTGCACCGGGTTCTTGGAGAGCCGGGCGTCGGCGAGCGCCTGCCGGGCGTCCGCGTACCGGGTGACCAGCCACGCCTCCACCCCGCTCGGCAGGGTAGTGCGGTGCACCGGCGCGTGCTCGCGCAGCCATGCGTACGCGGGGTAGGGGTCGGCCGCGAACTCCCACGTGAAGAGCTCGGGCCGGTGGGTCTGGGGGGTGTCCGGCATGTTCCAGACCGTATCTTGACCCGGTCGGGCGTGAGTCTGGTCACCTGGGGGGTAATCCCTGTTGCGGAGGGTCGCGGGGTGCCTACCATCCTCCGATAACCGTGGTGACGGCCGTGCGGTGCCGTTCGCGGGGGACGCTCAAGGAGGAGCAGGCCATGCGAGTAGCCGGGGCAGTGGTGGTCATCGCGGTACTCAGCGGGGGCGACGGCGGCGACCTGGCCCGGCGTTTCGCCGCCGCGGGTGCCAGGGGGATGCTCGTCGCCGACCTCCGCCCCGGCGTCGCCGAGGACCTCGCGACCGAGCTCGACCGGCCGGGCTGCCCGGTGGTCGGCGTCAGCGGCGACGTCCACCAGCCCAGCGACATCGCCGCCCTGGTGGCCACCGCCGCCAAGCACCTCGGCCCGATCGACCTGTTCGCGGTCGCCGGCCCGCACGGCGAGCGGATCGTCCCGCTGGCCGAGCTGCCCGGCCACCTCGACCCGCTGGCCGAGCTGCTCGCCCTGGTCGGCGAGGCGATCGGCGAGGTCGTCCCGCCGCAGCGTCAGCCGCTCAGCCCCTCCGCGGCCCGCACCGCCGCACGGTAGCGGCGGGCCGCCGCGCGCAGCGCCGCGTCCACGTCGATCCCCGCGTCGTGGCCGCGCTGCGCCACCGCGAGCAGCAGCTCCCCGGCGCTGTCCGCGGTCAGCTCGCCGGGCAGCTCGTACGGGGCGTCCGGCACGGCGGTGAAGCCGGCCCGGCGGACCCGGGAGACCAGCTTCGCGGCGTACGCCAGCGCCGGCAGCCCGGCGGGCACGCCGTCGAGCACCGAATCGCGCTGCTTCTCGGCGGCCTTGAGCTCCTCCCAGTTGGCCTCCACCTGGGCCGACCCCTCCGCCCGGACGTCGCCGAAGACGTGCGGGTGGCGGTACATCAGCTTCTCCACGATGTCGCCGGCCACGTCGTCGACGGAGAACGGGTCGTCCGGGTGCTCCTCGGCGATCCGGGAGTGGAAGAAGACCTGGAGGAGCACGTCGCCGAGCTCCTCCCGGAGGGTCGCGCGGTCACCCTCCTCGATCGCCTCGACCAGCTCGAAGGCCTCCTCCACCAGGTACTTCACCAGCGTCTCGTGGGTCTGCTCGGCGTCCCAGGGGCAGCCGCCGGGCGAGCGCAGCCGGTCCATCACCGAGGCGAGGTCCAGCAGCCGCGCCCCCGGCAGGTCGTAGGAGCCGGGCAGCAGTTCGATCTCCGGTACGGCGCCGGCCTCCTCCACGGCGAGGCGGGCCAGCGCGTCGGTGAGGCCCGGGTCGCCGTCCGGGCTGCCGAGGAACACCACGGGCGAGGCCTCGACCAGCAGCCGGGCGAGCGCCGGCGCGGAGGCCCGCTCGACGATCTCCGCCTCGACGCCGGCCTGGCGCAGCGCGGGCAGCTGCGGGTGGGACGGGTCGGCGGCCAGCACCCGGCCGGCCGAGCGCAGGGCCTCCCAGGCCGGCCAGGACAGCAGCCCGGGGGCGATCCGGTGGGTGGTGGTGAGCAGGATCAGCTTCGGAGTCTCCACACCCCGAACCTACCCTCCGGCGTCCGCCGCCCGCGGCCGTGTCCGGCCGCGGGAGCGGGGCGGGAAGGGCCGGTCAGGCGGTGGCGGGGCGCTGCGGCAGCCAGTCGGTGACCGCGTCCACCAGGGCGATCTGCTGCGGGTCCCAGCGGCCGTAGCGGGGGTTGATCTCGATCTTCAGGGCGGCGCCCGCCTCGGCCAGCGCCTTGCGCACGGCGGCGTCGCCCTGCGGGGTCTGCGCGTCCAGGCCCTGGGCGGCGGCGATCTTCCGGATACCCAGCTGCTGGCGGTAGAAGGCCGGGATGCCCGCGGCGTCCACGCCCTGGCGCAGCACCAGCGCGTGCTCCAGCGCCTGCTCGCCGCCGAGCATCGCGGCATCGGCCTGCCGCTGCTTGTCGATCTCCCCTGCGGTGACCGTCAGTCCGCGGTCGGCCAGCGCCCGGGCGATCACCCGGTCGAGGACGAGTTCGGCGACGGTGCGGCGGGCCAGGCCGTTCTCCTCGGGCCGGGCGCCGCCGGCGGCGGCCACCACGGTGGCGTCGCGCAGCGCGGTCACCTGCGCCTGGACGGTGGAGATCGGGATCCGCTCGCCGCCGACCACCGCCGCCGCGCCCTGGTGGGCCGGTGCGCCGCCGCATGCGGTGAGCACCGCGGCGGCGAGCAGGACGCCGGCCGCCGTACGGGCGGGCCGGTGGGCGGAGCGGGTGCGGATCACGTGGGGCCTCCCGGGCTGGGCTCCCCCGCCGGCGGCCGGCGGAGGTGCGGCTGGTGCGGTGTCCGATGGTTCTCCTGGCTGGAGTGAACAATAGGGAGCCCGCCCACCCGTTGCCCAGACCCCGTGCCCGGGACACCGCACCGCGCTCAGCGGCCCGCCGCGTACGGGTTGCCCGGGACGGGCGCCGGCGCCGGGGTCGGCGGGCCGAAGACCCGGGGGTCGCCGGGCGGCGGGGTGGCGGTGCGCCGGGTGCCGGCCTGCTCGACCAGGGCGCGCAGCCGCCGCACGTCCGGGTGGTGCGGGCCGTGCCGGCGCTCGGTGTCCAGCAGGAGTTCCAGCAGGGTGTGCCAGGCGCCGTCGTGGTCGCCGACGGCGGCGAGCAGCAGGCCGGTCCGCTCGCGGACCTCCAGGCCGTGCTCCGAGTCGGGCGGCAGCGCCGAGCCGAGCTCGCGGTACTCGGCGAGGGCCTCGGCGGTACGGCCGAGGCGCTCCAGGCAGCCGGCGGCGCGCCGCCGGTGGTCCAGGACGGCCGGGTCCCAGGCGCCCCGCTCGGCGGTGGCGGCGGCGGCGAGCAGCCGGTACTCGGGGAGGGCGTCGGCGTCCCGCCCCTCCTCCAGCAGGGTCCGGGCGTAGATCGTCCGGATGGTGTGCAG
This sequence comes from Kitasatospora sp. NPDC059571, assembly GCF_042735675.1. NCBI lineage: Bacteria > Bacillati > Actinomycetota > Actinomycetes > Kitasatosporales > Streptomycetaceae > Kitasatospora > Kitasatospora sp. NPDC059571. The sequence continues at coordinate 9,014 of NZ_JBHWBW010000107.1, read as the reverse complement.
CAACGGGGCGCGCTCGCCGAGCTCGGCGGCCGCGCGGGGCAGCAGCCGGGCCGCGAGGGCGATGACCTCGGTGTGCCGGCGGGCGCCGACCAGGTCGGAGAGCCGGGCGCAGGCGGCGGTGAGGTCCTCGGCGGGCTCCCCGGGCCGGGCCGCGGGCGCCGGGGGTGTCGCCGGCCGGGCGGCGGGCACCGCGGGCATCAGGAGCGGCGCGGGCCCGGCGGGTGCCGGGGCGGCCGGGGCCGACCGGACGGCGGGTGCGGGGACGGGCCCGGCGCGGCGGGACGGCGGCTCGGGGTGGTGCGGGTGGCGGTAGGGCCGGGCCGGGTCGGGCAGCGCGCCGTAGGGCGGCTGGGGTGCGGCGAGGGCGGCGGGCAGCAGCGGCAGCAGCCGCTCGTGCACCTCGCCGGCGTCGGCGGGCCGCTCGGCGGGCTGCTTGGCGAGCAGGTCGAGGACGAGGCGTTCGAGCGGCGCGGGGACGTCCGGGCGCAGTTCCCGCAGCGGGGGCGGCGGCTGGTCGACGTGCAGGCGCAGCACCCCGAGCGCGGTCGGGGCGTCGAACGGCGTCCGGCCGGCCAGCATCTCGTGCAGCAGGCAGCCCAGCCCGTAGAGGTCGCTGCGCGGGTCGACGCCCGCGGCGAGGGCCTGCTCCGGCGCCATGTAGGCGGGGCTGCCGATCGGGGCGCCAGTGAGGGTGAGCCGGGTGGCGTCGGGGTCGAGGGCGGTGGCGATGCCGAGGTCGAGCAGGACGGCCCGGCCGTCGGGGCGGATCATCAGGTTGCTGGGCTTCAGGTCGCGGTGGACGACGGGGACGGCGTGCACCGCGGTGAGGGCCGCGCAGAGCTGGGCGGCGACCGCGACCGCGCTCGCGACGGGCAGCGGGCCCTCCTCGGCCAGCAGGTCGGCGAGGCTGACCCCGGGCACCCGCTGCATGACGAGGTAGAGCTCGCCGTCGTCGGTGCCCGCGTCGAAGACGGTGACCAGGCCGGGGTGGTCGAGGGCGGCGCTGACCCGGCACTCGCGCAGGAAGCGGCGGCGCAGCTCGTCGGCGCGGCTGCGGGTGGCGTCCTGGTCGCCGAACACGTCGGTGCGCAGCAGCTTGACGGCGACCGGCCGGTCGAGCCGGCGGTCGTGGCCGGCCCAGACCTGGCCCATCCCGCCGTGGCCGATCTTCGCGGTGAGCTCGTACCGGCCGTCGACGGCGCGCGGGCGGCTCACCGCCGCCCGTCCCCGGCCTGACGGCGCAGCAGCTCGCCGAGCTGCTGGAGGTCGTCGTTGGGGGCGGCCTGCGGCGGTGCGGGAACGGGTGCGGGCGCCGGTACGGGAACGGCGGGTGCGGGCACGAGCGTCGGGTGGCCCGGCGCGGGGTGGCCCGCTCCGGGCACGAGCGTCGGGTGGCCCGGCGCGGGGTGGCCCGCTCCGGGCACGAGCGTCGGGTGGCCCGGCGCGGGGTGGCCGGCGCCCGGCCAGGCGACGGGCACCGGCGCGGCCGGGCCGAACCAGAACCGCGGGGTGTCGGCCGCCAGGTAGTGCACCGGAGCACCGAGCCAGAGCGCCAGCAGGCACATCCCGCCGACCGTGCTGGCGGTGGTGGTCTCCTGGGAGCCGCTGGGCGTCAGGCCGAGCGCCACGTAGACGGTGAGCTGGACGAGGCCGGCCACCACCGCGCAGAGCACGTCGGCCGCGCGGCGCCGGCGGACGGCGAGCAGCACCGAGGGCACCATGCCGAGCAGGCCCAGCGTCAGCACCGGCACCAGGGCGACCAGGATGCGCTGCGGCAGCCGGAGCGGCCCGCGGCCAGGCGGACCGGACTGCCCGAACGGGTGGCCAGACATGCGTGCTCCTGTGCCGGATCGAGGGTACGCCGCACACCGTACCGTCACATGCCGCCCGAGGGCAGGCGGTTGTTCGTCCGGGGAGCGCCGGGGGCCGGGCCGGTGGTCAGCGCCCCGCCGGCCAGTCCGTCGGTGAGGCCCTGGGCGAGCGCGCGGCCGAGCGCGGCGGCCTGTGCGAGGGCGGCCTCGACCTCGGCGATCCGCCGCAGGGCGGCGCCGAGTTCGCGCTGCCGGGCGGGCGGGATCCGGGGCACCTCGACCCGGCGGACGTCGAGCCGCGAGGTGGTGGAGGCGTGGCTGGCGGCCCGCCGGGCGCTGCCGGTGGCCCGCAGCACCCCGGCCAGGTAGTCGGGGTCGAGCTGGTCCGGGTCGGGCCGCAGCAGGTGCACCCGGGGGCCGGCGGCGGCGCCGTCGAGCGGGCCGCCGGGCCGCACCACGCGGGCCGTGCCGCCGCCGAGGGCCGGCACGAGCACGTCCCCCGGGCGGGTCGTGATGCCGGCCGCCCCGCGCGGGACGGTGCCGCTCGGCGGGCCGCCGGCGAGCAGGTCCTGGTCGGTGAGCAGGGGGACGTCGCCGGGTCCGCCGGCCGGCCCGGCGGGGGCGCCGGTGTGCAGCTCCAGGGCGCCGGCGCGGGCGAGTTCGCCGATCGTGACGACGGGCGGCGCGGCGGGCGGGTGGACGGCGGCGACCTCGGGCAGGACCGCGTCCAGGTCGGCCAGCGGGGCCAGCAGTTCGGCGAGCCGGCCCCGCAGGTGCTGCAGTTCGTCGCCCCCGGCGGGCGCGGCCGGCACGTGGCGGGCCGGTGACAGGTCGGTCTCGTCGTCGAGCAGGTCGAGCGCGGCGACCGCGCGGTGGACGCCGGGGCGGTCGGCGGACACCGGCCCGCCGGACCGCGCGGCCCGGTCGAAGGCCTGCCAGGCGTCCAGCACCGTCCGGTGCAGGGCCGGCCAGTCGATGCGCTCGCGCCCGCCCTCGGCAGCGGGGTGGGCGGCGGCCGCGTCCAGCAGCAGCACCTGGCGGAAGCCGTCGTCCGGCCGGGGGCCGCGCAGCACCCACAGGTGCAGCGGCACGCCGTACGGGGGCGCGGCGCCGGCCGGCAGCGCGACCACCGCGCGCAGGGCGCCGGAACGGACCAGTTCGGCGCGGATCCGCCGGCCGGCCCGCCGGGAGGCGACCGCGGGCGGCAGCAGCAGGGCGGCGAGGCCGCCGGGCCGGGTGCGGGCCAGGCAGTGCAGTACCCAGGCGAGCTCGGACTCGCCGCGCGGCGGGACGAGGCCGCCGGGCCAGCGCGGGTCGTACTGGAGCTCGTCGTGGCCCCAGTCCCGCTCGTTGTAGGGCGGCTGGCAGAGCACGGCGTCGGCGGCGAGGCCGGGGTGGGCGTCGGCGCGCAGCGCGTCGCCGGCGCGCAGGTCGAGGGCGAGCGGGCCGGCCACGCCGGCGGGGGTGTGCAGGGCGAGCCGGAGCAGGGCGAGTGCGGCGTGCACCGGATCGAGGTCCTGGCCGCGGCGGTCGGCGCCCGGGTCGGCGGCGAGCAGCAGCGCGCCGAGCCCGCAGGCCGGGTCGAGCACCGTGCCGGGGCTCCCGGCCAGCGCGGCGAGCAGCGCGGCGGCCTCCGGCGGGGTCGGGCTGAGCTGGCGGGTGTTGGCCTCGGCGTGCCGGGTGAGCAGTTGCTCGAAGGCGGCGGCCGGGGTCCGTTCGGCGGCGAGGCGGGCGAGCAGCCGGGCGAGGTCGAGCTCGGTGGAGCCGGCGAGGGCGGACAGCCCGAGCAGGGCGGTGCCGTCCGGGCCGAGGGCGTTCTCGGCGCTGCGGCGGACGGCGCGGGGCAGCGCGGTGGCGAGCCGGGTGTCACCCTCGCCGTGCAGGTCCTGCCAGGCGGCCGGGTCGCGGTGCAGCAGCAGGAGGAGGGCGCCGGCGCCGGTGAGCGGGGCGGCGGGGTGGCCGGCCGGGTCGCGGAGGGTCTCCAGCTTCTGCCAGGCCTGTTCCAGCACCGGGAGTTCGGCGATCTTGCCCTGGGCGCGGAGCCAGCGCTCCACCTCGTCCAGCCGGAACGCCGGGCTGGCGTCGGTGCCGCCGCAGGGGCGCGGGAAGTCGGGGTGCCGTCGGCGCCAGTTGGAGACGGCGGCGCGGCCGACCCCGGCCAGCCGGGCGATCTCGGCGGCGGTCACCTCGGGACGGTCCGGCATCGGGGCTCCTTCGGCGCGTCGGTGTGGCCGCCAGCATAGCCGCGTGCAAACCCTCTCCGTTCACACGTGAACAGAGAGGTTTCATGAATTGCTGTTGACAGAGTTCACAGTGCAGTGCTGGGATGGCTCCATCGCCGAACGGCCCGGGGCCGCGGCGAACCAACGCGACACATCAGGGGGTTCACACCATGAAGCGCTCCACCGCCACCGCCCGCCGCTCCGCCGCCCTGCTGCTCGGCACCGCACTGGTCGCCCTCGGCGCCACCGCCTGCAACACGACCGGGGCGTCGGTCTCCACCGAGGCCAAGCAGCCGGCCGCGGCCGCGCCCTCCGGCGCAGGATCCGCCGCCGCCGGCAGCGGCAAGCAGGCCGCCGGTGCGGCCAAGGTCGGCGACACCATCGCCCTCAAGGGCTTCGACAAGGGCAGCACCGCCGACGTCACCGTGGTCAAGGTGGTCGACAACGCCGAGGGCGAGGACGAGTTCACCAAGCCGGCCGACGGCAAGCGCTTCGTCGCCGTCCAGTTCCGGATCAGGGCGACCGGCGCCAAGGCCTACAGCGACGCCCCCGCCAACAGCGCCAAGCTGCTGGACGGCCAGGGCCAGTCCTTCGGCCCGAGCTTCTTCGACACCAAGGCGGGCCAGGGCTTCTCCGGCGCCGTGACCATCGCCCCCGGGGAGAGCGGCCTCGGCTTCCTCACCTTCGAGGTCCCCAAGGACACCCGGCTCGAGAAGGTCCAGTTCACCCTGGACAGCGGCATGGCCGACCAGACCGGCCAGTGGAAGCTCTCCTGATCCGGCCGGCGGCCGCCGGACCGCAGAACGACGGAGCCGGGCCCCGCTCCGCCCCGTCGGGGGGCGGGGCGGAGCCCGGCCGGTGAGTCGGCGTCAGCGGCGGGGGCCCGCCAGGTCGTCGAACATGGTGGTGAGGAACTCGGTGCACCAGGCGAGCAGGTCGCGGCCGAGCAGCGGCTTGCCGCCGATCCGGCCGCCGCTGACCGGGCGGGGCACCAGCAGCTGGGAGGTGGCCGCCTTGATCTGGGTGCGCGGGTAGAGGCGGTTGAGGCGCAGCTCCTGGGACTCGCGCAGCTCCACCGGCCCGAACCGGACGGCATTGCCCTGCAGGGTGATGTCGGCGATGCCGCAGCGCCGGGCGTACAACCGCAGGCCCGCCACCATCAGCAGGTTCTCCACCGGCTCCGGCAGCTTGCCGTAGCGGTCGGTGAGCTCCTCCCGGACGTGGACGATGTCCTCCTCCGAGTTGACCGCGGCGATCGAGCGGTACGCCTGGAGCCGCAGCCGCTCGCCGGGCGCGTAGTCGTGCGGCACGTGCGCGTCGACCGGCAGCTCGATCTTGACCTCCAGCGGCTCCTCCTCCGGCTCGCCGCCGCCCGCCAGCTGCTCGCGGAACTCCGCGACCGCCTCGCCGACCATCCGCATGTAGAGGTCGAAGCCGACGCCCGCGATGTGGCCGGACTGCTCGCCGCCGAGCAGGTTGCCGGCGCCGCGGATCTCCAGGTCCTTCATGGCGACGTACATGCCGGCGCCCATCTCGGTGTGCTGGGCGATGGTCGCCAGGCGCTCGTGGGCGGTCTCGGTGAGCGGCTTCTCCGGCGGGTACAGCATGTAGGCGTAGCCGCGCTCGCGGCCGCGGCCGACCCGGCCGCGCAGCTGGTGCAGCTGGGAGAGGCCGAAGGTGTCGCCGCGCTCCACGATCAGGGTGTTGGCGTTGGAGATGTCGATGCCGGACTCGACGATCGTCGTCGACACCAGGACGTCGAACTCCTTCTCCCAGAAGTCGACGACGACCTTCTCCAGCTGGGTCTCGCCCATCTGGCCGTGCGCGGTGGCGACCCGCGCCTCGGGGACGAGGTCCTTCAGCCGGGCGGCCGCCTTGTCGATCGACTCGACCCGGTTGTGGATGTAGAACACCTGTCCCTCGCGCAGGAGTTCACGGCGGACGGCGGCGGCGATCTGCTTCTCGTCGTACGGGCCGACGAAGGTCAGCACCGGGTGCCGCTCCTCCGGCGGGGTGGTGATGGTCGACATCTCGCGGATGCCGGTGACCGCCATCTCCAGGGTGCGCGGGATCGGCGTCGCCGACATGGTCAGCACGTCGACGTTGGCCCGCAGCTTCTTCAGCTGCTCCTTGTGCTCGACGCCGAAGCGCTGCTCCTCGTCGACGATGACCAGGCCGAGGTCCTTGAACCGGGTCTCCGAGGAGAACAGCCGGTGGGTGCCGATGACCACGTCCACCGAACCCTCGAACAGCCCCTCCAGCACGGCCTTCGCCTCGCTGTCGGTCTGGAACCGGGACAGCGCCTTCACCACCACCGGGAAGTTGGCGTACCGCTCGGCGAAGGTGGAGAAGTGCTGCTGGACCAGGAGCGTGGTCGGCACCAGCACGGCCACCTGCTTGCCGTCCTGCACCGCCTTGAACGCCGCCCGCACCGCGATCTCGGTCTTGCCGTAGCCGACGTCGCCGCAGATCAGCCGGTCCATCGGGACGGACTTCTCCATGTCCGCCTTGACCTCGCCGATGGTGGTCAGCTGGTCCGGGGTCTCCGCGTACGGGAAGGCGTCCTCCAGCTCGCGCTGCCACGGGGTGTCCGGGCCGAACGCGTGGCCGGGGGCGGCCATCCGCGCCGAGTAGAGCTTGATCAGGTCGGCCGCGATCTCCTTGACCGCCTTCTTGGCGCGCTGCTTGGTCTTCGCCCAGTCCGCGCCGCCGAGCCGGTGCAGGGTCGGGGCCTCGCCGCCGACGTACTTGGTGACCTGGTCGAGCTGGTCGGTCGGCACGAACAGCCGGTCGCCCGGGTGGCCCCGCTTGGCGGGCGCGTACTCCAGCACCAGGTACTCGCGGGTGGCGCCCTGCACGGTGCGCTGCACCATCTCCACGTACCGGCCGACGCCGTGCTGCTCGTGCACCACGTAGTCGCCGGCGGCCAGCGCCAGCGGGTCGATCGCGTTGCGGCGGCGGGACGGCATCCGGCGCATGTCCTTGGTGGAGGACTTCTGGCCGGACAGGTCGGTCTCGGTGATCACGGTGAGCTTCAGCGCCTCGTCGACGAAGCCGTGCTCGATCGATCCGCAGGACACGTACACCACGTCCCGGGTGGGCGCCTCGGCGAGGTCGGCGACCAGTCGGGCCGGGATGCCCTCGCCGGACAGCACCTCGGCCAGCCGGGAGGCCGGTCCGTGGCCCTCCGTCACCATGACGACCCGCCAGTCGGCGTTCAGCCGCTCCTTGGCGTCCGCGATCGCCCGGGCGGTGTCCCCGCGGTACGCCTCGACGGCGTGCATCCCCAGCGTCAGGGTGTCGGCGTCGAACTCGAGGATCTCGCTGACCGAGGAGTCGCTGGTGGCGAACGGGCTCACCGCCCACCAGGGCAGCCCGATCCCGGCGGCGGGCGCGCGCACGGCCGCCAGCGACCAGAGCGAGGCCGCCGACACGTCGATCTCCTCGACGTCGATCGGCCGGTCGCCGCCGGCCGCCGCGGCCACCCAGGACGCCTGCAGGAACTCCTGGCTGGTCGCCACCAGGTCGGCCGCCCGGGTGCGGACCCGCTCCGGGTCGCAGACCACCGCGATCGAGCCCTGCGGCAGCACGTCGATCAGCAGCTCCATGTCGTCCACCAGGACGGGCGCGAGCGACTCCATGCCCTCGACCGCGATGCCCTCGGCGATCTTGTCCAGGATCTCGGCCAGACCCGGCTGCTCGGCGGCCAGTTCGGCGGCGCGCGCCCGCACCTCGTCGGTGAGCAGCAGCTCCCGGCAGGGCGGCGCCCACAGGCCGTGCTCGGCGATCTCCAGCGACCGCTGGTCGGCGACCTTGAAGTAGCGGATCTCCTCGACGTCGTCGCCCCAGAACTCCACCCGCAGCGGGTGCTCCTCGGTCGGCGGGAAGACGTCCAGGATGCCGCCGCGCACCGCGAACTCGCCGCGCTTCTCGACCAGCTCCACCCGGGCGTAGGCGGCCGCGGCCAGCCGGTGCGCCACCTCGTCCAGGTCGTACTGCTCGCCGCGCTGCAGCGCCACCGGCTCCAGCTCGGCCAGGCCCTTCACCTGCGGCTGGAGCACGCTGCGCACCGGCGCCACGATCACCTGCACCGGCCCGGCCGCGACATCGTCGGCCCGCGGGTGGACGATCCGGCGCAGCACCGCCAGGCGCCGGCCCACGGTGTCCGAGCGCGGCGAGAGCCGCTCGTGCGGCAGGGTCTCCCAGGCCGGGAACTCCGCCACCGCGTCCGGCGGCAGCAGCGAGCGCAGGCTCGCCGCCAGGTCCTCGGCCTCCCGGCCGGTGGCGGTCACGGCCAGCACGGGGCGGCCGAGCTCGCCGGCCTTCGCCGCCAGCGACCGGGCCAGCGCCGCGATCGCGAACGGGCGGGCCGCCGGCGGGCCCACCAGGTCGAGGTGCTGCCTGTGCCCCGTGGCCGCCGCCTCGATCGCCTCGGCGAGGGCGGCGTCCCGTACGACGACATCGAGCAGTCCGGACAGGCTCATGCTTGTTGGCTCCACGGCTGGAGTGGCCCGGCGCCGAGCGGTCGGCCGGGCAACGCGAACGGCCCGGTACGCGGTGCGCCCCGGGGGTATCCAGCCTACGCCGCACCCTGCGCCGGCACCCCGCGCACCGGGCCCGGCGCCCCGGTCGCGGAGCCGGAGGGACCGGGGCAGAACGTCAAGAACTCGACATACTCCTGTCACTGCCCGTCCATGGTGGCCGCGCAGAATGGATCACGTGCCCGCCGCACCCAACCGTGGGGGATGGCTGCAGCGGCGCCGTCGCATCCCGATGGGGGTCGGGAGTGCGAGGGCCGGACGACCCTGGGTGGGGGCGGCCGGCAGTTGTCGAGGGGGCGGGGCCCCCCGAGGCCGCGGGGGGGCGCCCCGGCGCGCGCCCCCCCCCCGCGACGGGGGCCGCCCCGGCGTACGGCGGTGCGGCGCAGCGCGCGGTGCCGCAGCGTACGCCGGTGCGGCCGCCCGCCGTGGCAGTGGGCCAC
>NZ_JBHWBW010000106.1:18817-20073 GCF_042735675.1 Kitasatospora sp. NPDC059571 | reverse complement strand
GCCCCCGGCGCGGGCGGGGGCGCCCCCCCCCCCGCCCCCGCGGGGGGGGGGGGGCGCCGCCCGCCCCCCCCCAGCGGCGTTGTGGGGCCGCGACGGGCCGCGTGAACGTGTCGTGTTCATTCCGCGCGGTGTGCGCAAGCCCCTTGCGGCGACGGCCGGGCGGGCGCTTCAATCTCGGTTAGGAAAGTTTCCTAACAGGGAAGCGCGGATCCGCGGCACCCCCATGCCCCCGCGCAGTCGAGCAGACGGAGCGTCCCATGAGTGCCAAGCACCGTACCGCCCGCACCACTCGCACCACCCGGGCCGCCCTCGCGGTCCTGCTGGCGGCCGTCCCGGTGACCGTCGCCGCGGTCAGCGCCGGCCAGGCCGACGCCTCCGTCGTCCGGGCCGCGTCGGTCGGCCTGGACGACGCCCACAAGAAGGAGATCGCGATGGAGCTCGTCTCCAGCGCCGAGAACTCCTCACTGGACTGGAAGGCCCAGTACAAGTACATCGAGGACATCGGCGACGGCCGCGGCTACACCGGCGGCATCATCGGGTTCTGCTCCGGCACCGGCGACATGCTGCAGCTGGTCCAGCACTACACCGACCTCAAGCCCGGCAACGTCCTCGCGAAGTACCTGCCCGCCCTCAAGAAGGTGAACGGCAGCGACTCGCACTCCGGCCTCGGCTCGGCCTTCACCAGGGACTGGGCCACCGCCGCCAAGGACAGCGTCTTCCAGCAGGCCCAGAACGACGAGCGGGACCGGGTCTACTTCAACCCCGCCGTCTCGCAGGCCAAGAGCGACGGCCTGCGCGCGCTGGGCCAGTTCATGTACTACGACGCCATCGTGATGCACGGCCCCGGCGGCGACTCCGACAGCTTCGGCGGCATCCGCGCCGCGGCCATGAGGAAGGCCAAGACCCCCGCCCAGGGCGGCGACGAGACGGCGTACCTCAAGGCCTTCGCGGACGCCCGCAAGGTCGTCATGAAGAAGGAGGAGGCGCACGCCGACACCAGCCGGGTCGACACCGAGCAGCTGGTGTTCCTCAGCGCCAAGAACTTCGACCTCAACCCGCCGCTCAAGTGGAAGGTCTACGGCGACCCGTACCAGATCAACAGCTGACCGGTCGCCACCGCGTCCGCCGTGGGCCCGGGCGGGGCCCCCCCCCCCCGCGGGGCCGGGGGGGGGCGGAGAAGGGGCCCGCCCCGCCCCGCGCGCCGCCGCCCCCCCCGGGATGGGGCCGCCCGCCCCCCCCCCCGGCAGGCCCCCCGC
>NZ_JBHWBW010000106.1:7314-18807 GCF_042735675.1 Kitasatospora sp. NPDC059571 | reverse complement strand
CATAACACCCGCGCCCGGGCCGCCACCGCGGCCGCGGGGCGCCGGGGCGCGCCCCCCCCCCCCGCCCCGGGGCCCACCGGCCTCGCAAATTCGTGCGACGCGGCCGCCGCCGCGTTGCTAGGGTCGCGGACGTGGCGAAACTCAACCAGATCATCGCGGTCGAAAAGGGCGTCAAGTCCAAGTCCTTCCACGAGCTGACGCAGGCCCACCACGGCCTGCAGAAGCCCGCCCTGCTCGCCGGGATCTCCCGCACGTACCAGCCGAAGGACGAGGAGGGCGAGCAGCTGCCGCCCGAGTCCACCCGGGTCCAGGTGCACGCCGAGGACATCCTGCGCGACACCGCCGCCTCGCTCACCCGGCTGTTCGACGTGACCGCCACCAAGGACCACGCCAACTGCGCCGCCCGCGCCGACGTGGTGGTCGACGGCCGCCCGCTGCTGACCGACGTGCCGGTGACCTACCTGCTCTTCCTGGAGAAGCAGCTCACCGACCTCTACACGTTCGTGCGGAAGCTGCCGGTGCTGGACGCCTCCGAGTCCTGGAGCCCGGACCCGTCCACCGACGCCTGGAAGACCGACCCGGTGCGCACCATCCGGACGAAGAAGGTGCCGCGCAACCACGTCAAGGCCGAGGCGACCGAGAAGCACCCGGCCCAGGTCGAGGTCTACTACGAGGACGTCCCGGTCGGGTACTGGACGACGGTGAAGTTCTCCGGCGCGCTGCCCGCCCGCCGGGTCAACGACCTCGTCCAGCGGGTCGAGAAGCTCCAGCAGGCCGTGCAGTTCGCCCGCGAGGAGGCGAACTCGGCCGAGGTCGTCGAGCGGCGGGCCGGCGACGCGGTGTTCGGCTACCTCTTCGGGTAGCCCCACGATCCCCCTCGTGAGAGCGGAGGGGTGCGCGACAAGCGCAGAAGCTGACGCTGAAAGTGAAGCTGACGCAGGGGAGACGGTGGAGGTTCGAATCCTCCCCCCGGCACGCCGTGCCGGGGTGGCCCAATCGGTAGAGGCGCCCCTTGAAACTCAGACTCTCGCTCCAGGCTCAGTATTCGCCGCCGAGCGCCGGATCGACCGGATGCGGACGGTAAGCGTCGGATGCAGGTTCAAGTCCTGCCTGGGCCTCTCCGCGGCCCGGTAGTTCAAAGGTCGAACACGATGCTCTGAGGATGATCCGCATCCTTCACCGTGCCGGTGCGAGCAATTGGGTGGCACACCAGGGGCCCGGGAGCCGGATACCGCTCCCGGGCCCCGTCACGTCACGACCCGCGGCTCTCCCCGCCGCGGGGCGCCGTCACGGGCAGAGCGCCGCCTTCACGATCACGGCGATCATCTGGCCCTGCTGCTCGGAGAGCGCGGCGCCGCCGCTGCTGAAGTTCGCCGCGGTGTCCTTGGCCACCGTCGCCTCGTCCTTGCCGGACCTGATCTCGGCGCAGGTCAGCTGGGCCTGGGCCAGGGCGTGCTGCTGGTCCTTCGCCAGGTTCGGGTCGATCTGCTTCAGCCCGCCCATCAGCGCCAGCTGCTGGGCCGCGCCGGGCGTGCCCACCGGCTTGGTGGCCGGCGCGCCGGTGCCCGAGGGGCTCGCGGTGCCGGCGGGGGCGGAGCTGCTGCCGGCCGGCGCGGGCTGCGCGGCGGCGGAGGACGAGGACTGCGAGGGCGCGGCGGCCGTGGTGGAGCCGCTGCTGCTGCACGCGGAGAGGGTGAGGGTGAGCGCGGTGGCAGCGGTGAGGCAGGTGACGATCATTCGAGTTCGCATCGCACCACCGTGGCAGAGTGATCGCGTTCTGCCGAGGGCCGTGACCATGCTGTGACGGCGCTGTGCCAGAGCGGTGGGGGGGGCCCCCCCCCCGGGGGGGGGGCCGCCCCGCCCGCGCGGCGGAACGGGTGGGGGTGGGGGTTTTATCGGCGCCCGCCGGGGGGGGCGCGCGGCGCGGCGCGCGCCGGCGGCGCCCCCCCCCCCCCCGCCCGGGGGCCCCCCCCCCCCCCCCGGCCGGTGATCAGACCGTGGTGGTGTAGTCGTAGAAGCCGCGGCCGGACTTGCGGCCGAGCAGGCCGGCGTCCACCATCCGGGAGAGCAGCGGGGGAGCGGCGTACAGCGGCTCCTTGTACTCCTCGTACATCGACTCGGCGATCGACACGATGGTGTCCAGGCCGATCAGGTCGCACAGCCGCAGCGGGCCCATCGGGTGGGCGCAGCCGGCCTCCATGCCCTTGTCGATGTCGGCGGCGGTCGCGACGCCCGACTCGAACATCCGCACCGCGGAGAGCAGGTACGGCACCAGCAGGGCGTTCACCACGAAACCGGCCCGGTCGCGGGCCCGGATCGGCTCCTTGCCGAGCACCTGGACGGCGAAGTCCTCCACCCGGGCGGTGGTCTCGGCCGAGGTGGTCAGGGTCGGGATGACCTCGACCAGCCGCTGCACGGGCGCCGGGTTGAAGAAGTGCAGGCCGATGACCTGCTCCGGGCGGGAGGTGGCGGCCGCCAGCTTCACGATCGGGATGGACGAGGTGTTGGAGGCCAGGATCGCGTCCCGGCGGGTCACCACCCGGTCGAGCGTCGCGAAGATCTGCACCTTGACGTCCTCGCGCTCGGCGACCGCCTCGACCACCAGGTCGCGGTCGGCGAAGTCCGCCAGCTCGGTGGTGAAGGCGAGCCGCGACAGCGCCTCGTCCCGCTGCTCCTCGGTCAGCTTGCCGCGCCGGACGGCGTTCGCCAGCGAGCCGGTGAGGCGGGTGCGGCCCAGCTCCAGGGCCTCGCCGGTGGCCTCGGCGACCAGGACGTCCAGGCCGGCGCGGGCGAAGACCTCCGCGATGCCCGACCCCATGAGGCCGCAGCCGATCACTCCGACGCGCGCGATGTCACTCACTCAGTTTTGCCCTTCACGGTGGTGCCGGGGGTGGCCCAGCAAGGTGCTGTGCTGTTCAGCGGAACGGCGCCCGGCCGGTCGGCCGGTACGCGTCCCGCTCGACCGTACTACTCCGCACGCCCCGGTGGACGCGCTGGGCCGATCGGATGAGATGTACGGGCCCCGCGAGTGCGCCGACCGGGTGCGCTCCGGCCCCGGACGAGAATGCGGAGCAACCCAGGAGGGAGCACGGCATGGGCACCGGATCGCTCACCGGACAGGTCGGCCTGGTCACCGGCGCGGGCCGCGGCATCGGCCGGGAGATCGCCGTCGGGCTGGCCGCCGAGGGCATGGCGGTCGGGCTGCTCGGCCGGACCCACGACACCCTGATCGCGACCCTGCGCGACTGCGTCCGGCACGGCGGCCGCGGCGTCGCGGTGACCGCCGACGTCACCCGGCCGGGCGCCGTGCGGGAGGCCGTCCGGGCCGTCGAGCGCGACCTCGGCCCGGGGGCCCGGCGGGGCACAAACGCCCGCCCGGGCGGCCGCGCGGCGGGGGCGGTGCCGCCGCCGGGGCGCCGGTTCGCCCTGCTGTAAAACGCCGCGGGGGTGGGCGCCGGCGACGAGGTGCCGCTCTGGGAGACCGACCCCAACCAGTGGTGGCAGGTCGTCGAGTGCAACCTGCGCGGCCCCTACAACCTGCTGCGCGCCGTGCTGCCCGGCATGGTCGCCCGCGGCCGCGGGCGCATCGTCAACCTGAACTCCGGCTTCGCGCTGCGCCCGGACGGCCACTACACCGCGTACGCCACGTCCAAGGGCGCCCTGCTCCAGCTCTCCGACAACATCGCGGACTCGCTGGCGGAGCACCACGTGGTGGTGCTCGACATCAGCCCCGGGGCGGTGGCCACCGACATGACCGCCGGCATGCCGATGTTCGCCGACATGAAGGAGTGGGGCTCCATCCCGTACATGGTGGCGGTTGCCGTGGACGCCGCCCGCGGCCGCGTCGACGCGCTGCACGGGCGGTTCGTCCACGCCGGCCGGGACAACCTGGAGACGCTGGTCGCCCGGGCCGAGGAGATCCGCGCCGCCGACGCCCGCACGCTCCGGCTGCGGCCGTACGGTCCGCAGGACCCGATGGCGTGAGGGCCCCGGTCAGCCCTCCAGCAGCGCGGCCAGGTCGGCCTCCGGCAGCCCGCCCGGCGCCCGGCCCTCCCGGGCGAAGGAGTTCGCGAGGCGCCGCAGCGCGTCGTTGAGCGGCGCCGGCACGCCGTGCAGCCGGCCCAGCAGCACGATCTCGCCGTTGAGGTGGTCCGCCTCGATGTCGCCGGCCCCGCGGGCCAGGCTCTGCCACGACGAGCCGCCGCCGCGCTCCTCGCCCTCGATCGGCAGCAGGGTGACCCGGTCGCCGCGCACCGCCTGCTGCTCCGCGCGGTCCGGGTGGTCGATCCCGGCGGCCGCGAGCACCTTCTCGCCCTCCGCGACCGCCCGCTCGGCCAGCGCGAGCCGCAGTGCGCCGCGGACCGGGCCGCCGACCGCCTCCAGCGCGTTCGCCAGGTTGCTCAGCAGCTTGGCGTACTTCCAGCGCATCACGTCGTCGCTGACCGGGGCGTCGAACCGGGAGGCCGTCAGATCGGCGGCGATCCGCTCGGCCACGGCGTCCCGCCCGGCCGGGTAGCGGCCGATGTGCAGGATGCCGCTGAGCGGACTGCCGGCCGCGGCCACCCGGCCGGGCTCCAGGTGCGTGGACGGCAGCCACACGCACACCCCGTACACGTGCCGGAAGCGGCGCAGCGCCAGCCGCTCGTTCTCGACGCCGTTCTGGGCGCACAGCAGCGGCAGCCGTTCGCCCGCGGTGCCGCCGCCGGCCACCGGCCGGGCCGCCCAGGCGTCCAGCAGCGCGGCGGAGTGCTGCGTCTTGACCGCGAGCACCAGCACGTCGTCGGGGTGCAGCTCCAGCTCCTCGGGACCGCCGACGGCCGGGACGGGGAGGGTGGCCACGCCGTCCGGGGCGGCGAGGCGCAGGCCGTCCGCCCGCAGTGCCGCGAGGTGCGCACCGCGGGCGACCAGCACCACCCGGTGCCCGTGCTGGTGGAGCCGCCCGCCGATCGTCCCGCCGACCGCGCCGGCGCCGATGATGATGTATCGCATGGCACCGACCCTGGCACGTGGCGCACGCACGGCGCCAGGGCCCGCGTCGGTCGGCCGGCGCGGGTGCCGGCCGGGGAACGGGGTCAGGAGCAGAGGGTGCTGGCGGTGACCGCCCGGAGCCCGCGCGCGGACAGGCCGTCCAGGATCCCAGGGAGGGCGTCGGCGGTGCCCCGGTGGCCCATGTGCAGGGCCACGATCGACCCGCCGACCGCCTTCAGCACCCGGCGCTGCACCACCTCGGCGCCGGGGTCGGTGTAGTCGCGCGGGTCCATGTCGAAGGAGAGGCAGTGCGCGTAGCCGACCTGGCGGGCCTGCTCGCGGACCATCGCGTTGGCGTACTGCGCGGCGGACGGCCGGAACCAGCGGCCGATCGAGCCGGTGAGCCGCTGCAGCCGGTCGGCGCACTCGGCGATCTCCGCGTACGCCTGCTCGGGCGACATGCTGCTGATGTCGAGGTGGTTCTGGGTGTGGTTGCCGAGCTCGTGGCCGCCGTCGAGGATCCGCTGCGCCATCTGCGGCTGCTGGTCGAGCCAGCTGCCGACCACGAGCACGGTCAGGCGGGCACCGCGCTGCTCGGCGGCGGTCAGCACCGCGGTGGCGATCGCCGGGTCGCCCTGGCCGTGGAAGGTCAGCGCGACCTCCTGCCGGTCGCTCGGTCCGCTGACCACCTCGTCCGGGGTGCCGGGGGCGAGCGAGGGCTCGGCGGTCGGCGGCGGGCTCGCGGACGGGCTGCCGGCGGCGCCGGGCGGCGCGCCGGGTGTCGTCCCCGGCGCGGGCATCCCGGTGGCGGCGGGCCCGTCGGTGGCCAGGTGGGTGGGGCGGCTGCGCGCCGCGAACGACACCCCCTGGGCCTCGGGCTTCGAGGGCGCGGCGGAGTCGCCGCAGGCGGACAGCGCGCCGCTCGCGGCGGCGAGGGCCGCAAGGCGCGCGGAGGCGCGCAGCACGGTGCGTCGGTCGACAGTCATCCCGCGACAGCCTAGGAGCCGCACCGACGGGCCGCGATCCGGGTGGCCCGTCCGCGCATCCGTACGAACCGTCCCGACCCGTGCCCGGGGTAGTCTGCCGGGTCACCGGCGTCCGGCGAGGGGGAGCAGACCACGATGACCGACCGCGGCTACCGGCCGGCCCCGCTGCCCGCGGAGGCGGCGGACCTGCACGACCGGCTGGGTGCGCCGCCCCGGCTGGTGGCCCACCACCGGGCCGTCCACGACACCGTGCTGCGCCTGCTCGACGCGTTCGGCGCCGAGTTGGGCGCCGACGCGGCGAGCGTGTGCTTCGGGGCGGCCACCCACGACCTCGGCAAGGTGCGCCACCCGGAGGAGCTGTCCCGGCCCGGCTCGCTCCACGAGGAGGCCGGCCGGGCGCTGCTGCTCGCGCACGGCGTGCCGCCCGGACTCGCCAAGTACGCCGGCAGCCACGGCAGCTGGGACCGCCCCGGCAGGGACGGCGGGGAGCTGCTGGTGAGCCTCGCCGACAAGATCTGGAAGGGGCGTCGGCAGGACGACCTGGAGGACCTGGTGGCCGCCCGGCTGGCCGCCGCCCGCGAACAGCCGCTCTGGGAGGCCTTCCTGGCGCTGGACGAGGTGCTCGCGGTGCTCGCAGAGGCCGCTCCGCGCCGACTCGCCCACCAGGCGGCTCACCCGGTCGGCGGGGCCTGACCCCCGGCGGCGCCGAACTGGGTCAGGCAGGCGGCCAGTCCGGCCATCTCGATGCGCGGACGCTCCGTCAGTTCCCAGTCCGCCCGGGTCAGCCGCAGCCGGTGGGAGACCACCGGGCGGCCCCGGACCGCGTCCCGGGTGACGCCGTCCGGCCGGTAGCCGAGCCGGGCCGAGACCGCCAGGGACGCCGCGTTGTCGCTGAACGCCGCCGACGTCGCCTCCTCGGCGCCCAGCCCGGCGAACGCCAGGTGCAGCACCGCCGCACGCATCTCCCGGCCGATCCCGCGGCCCTGGTAGCGTGCTCCCAGCCAGGACCCGGTGTGGACCTCCCGGGTCACGGCGAACTCCGTCGCCTGCAACGACTGCACCCCCACCGGCCGGCCGTCGTCGAACACCGCCAGGTTGAGCATCCACTCCCGCGGTGACCACGTGCCCCGCCGCAGCCAGTGGTACTGCACCACGGCGCGCGCCACCTCGGCCGGCGGTGCGTCCGTCCACGGCGTCAGGAACGGCATCCGACCGGCGTCGTGGATGCCGGCCGCGGCCACCTCCGCGAGTTCCGCGAGCTCCTGCTCCGACGGCAGGCGCAGCTCCAGCCGAGGGGTGGTCAGCCGCAGTCCGACCAGCGGCCAGTGATCGATCAGCATGCCCGCATTCTGGCCCGCGGCGGTCGGGGCGGGCACCCGGTTTCCCGGCGCGCGGCCCGTGCGGGCCGCCGCGCACCCTCCGCATCCCGACAGGAGCCCCGATGCGTCCCTCGCTCTTCACCGTCCCCGCGCCCGGCCCGGGACGGCTCAGCACCATGGCCAGGCCGCGCGGCGGCGACTGGCTCGACGACGAGACCGCCGCGCTCGCCGGGGCCGGTGTGGACGTCCTGGTCTGCACCCTCACCGCGGACGAGCTCGCCGAGCTCGGCCTGCTCGGCGAGGCCGGCTCCGCCCGGGCCGCCGGGCTGCGCTTCGTGGCGCTGCCGATCCCCGACCGCGGGGTGCCGGACGCCGCCGCCGTCCGGCCCGTCCTGCACCGGCTCGCGGCCGACCTGGCGGCCGGCGCCCATGTCGTGCTCCACTGCCGGGCCGGGATCGGGCGCTCCTCGCTGATCGCGGCCGCGCTGCTGGTGCTCGGCGGACTCGACCCGGACACCGCGTGGGCCCGGATCGGGCGCGCCCGCGGCCTCGCCGTCCCGGACACCCCGGAGCAGCGGGCCTGGATCGGCCCGTCAGGACCGTCCGCCCTCCCCGCGGTCTGAGCGGGCCGGGCCACCCGACCCGTCCGGGCCGTCCGGCCCGCTCGGGTCCGACGGATCGTCGAGGTCGGCGGCGAGCAGGTCCATCAGCAGCCCGTCGTGCCAACTGCCGTCCGCCCCGCGCTCGTACGCCCGCATCACACCGACCGGGCGGAAGCCGACCTTGCGGTAGCAGGCGATGGCGGGCGCGTTGTCGGCCGCCGGGTCGATCACCAGCCGGTGGTGGCCGAGTTCGGTGACCAGGTAACGCGCCAGGGTGCGGACGGCGTCGGTGCCGAGCCCGCGGCCGTGCACGGCCGGGTCCAGGTAGATGTCGATCCCGGCGTGCCGGTAGTCCGGCTCGTCCTCCTCGTGCCACTGGATGGCGCCCACCACCCGGTCCCCGAGGGCGATGGCCAGGGTCGGGGTGGACGGGTCGGCGAGGTCGGCCCGGACCTCGGCGGCCAGGTCGGGGCCGCCGCGCCAGCGGGCCAGCACCTCCGGGGTGGCCCGGATCGCCGCGAGCGCGGGGACGTCCGCCGCGGTGGCGGGACGCAGGAGGACGGCGGTGCCGGTCAGGGTCGGCCTGGTCTGCATGCCGGAACGCTACCGCCCGCCGGCCGCCCGGCGGACCGTCGTCGCACCCTGCCCGGAAACCCGTTGCCGCTGCCCGTCCGGGCGCCCAGAATCGCCCGCATGACCGCCGATCCCGCCCACAAGCCGACCCTCACCGGGGAACTCGTCGAACTCCGGCCGTTCCGCGCCGAGGACCTGCCCGACATCACCGCCGCGATCGACGACCCGGAGGTGATCCGGCTGACCGGCAGCGCCGAGCGACCGCCCTTCGACCCGGAGGCGCTGCGCCGCTGGTACGGCAGCCGCGGCGAGCAGACCGACCGCCTCGACCTGGCGGTGGTCGACCTGGCGAGCGGCCGGTGCGTCGGCGAGACCGTCCTCAACGCCTGGGACGCGACCAACCGCAGCTGCAGCTTCCGCACCCTGATCGGCCCGGCCGGCCGCGGCCGCGGCCTGGGCACCGAGGCCGTCCGGCTCACCGTCGGGTACGCCTTCGAGCAACTCGGGCTGCACCGGGTCTCCCTGGAGGTGTACGCCTTCAACCCGCGGGCCCGGCGCGTCTACGAGAAGGTCGGCTTCGTCGCGGAGGGCGTGCTGCGGCAGGCCCTGCGCGACGGCGGCGACTGGGCGGACTCCACCGTGATGTCGGTGCTCTCCCACGAGTGGGCCCGGCACCGCGGCCGGCCCTGACCGCGTACCCGGGCCGCACCGCCGATCCGGACGGCCCGTCAGCCGCCCGGCACCCGCCGCGGCCCGGCATCCGCCACCTCGTACACCCGGTCGCCGTCGGCGGCCTGCACCACGATCCGGTCCGGGCCGGCCCACCGGCAGCCCTCGAACGGGCCGCCCGCCGTGCCGGACCCGAACACGTCGAGCAGCCAGCGCCGGGCCGACCAGCCGTGCCCGGTCTCGACCTCCACCGACCAGCGGCCCTCCGCCGACGGCCCGGAGGTGTGGCGCACCACCCGCAGCACCCGGTCGTCCCGGCCCGGCGCCGCCGCGACCCGGACGGTCGAGTGCTCCGGTGCCGCCGCGTCCAGCGCGCCGACCAGCACCCGCAGCACCAGCACCCCGCCGACCAGCACGGCCGGCACGGCGAAGGCCGCCCGTCCGCGGGAGGGCGGCGCCAGCACGAGTGCGGCCAGCAGCAGCCCGGCCGCCGTACCGAGCAGCAGCACCGGACGGTCCAGCAGGTCGGCCAGCATGACCCGGCCCCCGGACCGAGCCGACCACGCGCCGACGGCGTACCCCGCGACCGGCGGCACCGCCGCCCCGCCGCACACCCCCGCCGCCCGCCAGCCGCGCCGCGCCCGCACCCGTGCGACTGCCGCGCGCCCGGTGTCCACCACCGTCGCCATCACGCCCCCGACCCCGTGCCGCGCCCCCCGGCGCAGCTGCGCGGCAGGCTAACACCGGGCGCCGCGGCGCCCGCCGCCGGAGGTCCGGAGCCGGCTGCACGCGGCCGGGGCGCCGCACGCCGTCGGCTAGCCTGGGACCCGATGAACCGCTTCAGCACGCCCTGGGGTGAGCTCGACCTCACCCGCTTCCCCGAGGACCCCCGCGAGCAGCTGCGCGCCTGGGACGCCGCCGACGACTACCTGCTGCGGCACCTCGCGGACGGCGGTACCGACCTGGCCGGCACCGTCGCCGTCGTCGGCGACCGCTGGGGCGCACTGGCCACCGCGCTCGCCGCCCACCGCCCGGTGCAGATCGGCGACTCCTACCTCGGCCGGCAGGCCACCCTCGCCAACCTCGCCCGCAACCGGCCGCAGGAGGCCGAGGGCGTCCGCCTGCTGTCCACCCGCGACACCCCGCCGGACCGGGTCGACGTGCTGCTCGTGCGGGTGCCGAAGAGCCTCGCCCTGCTGGAGGACCAGCTGCACCGGCTGGCGCCGGCCGTCCACCGGGACACCGTGGTCGTCGGAACCGGCATGGTCACCGAGATCCACACCTCGACGCTGGAGCTCTTCGAGTCGGTGCTCGGCCCGACGCGCACCTCGCTGGCCGTCCGCAAGGCCCGGCTGATCCACACCGCCCCGGACCCCGGGCGGGCCCGCTCCGCCGATCCCTGGCCGCTGCGCTACGCCCTGCCCGACGGCATCGGCGCGGTCTCCGGACGCACCGTCACCAACCACGCGGGCGTGTTCTGCGCGGACCGCCTCGACATCGGCACCCGCTTCCTGCTGCAGCACCTGCCCGAGCGCAGCGGCGCCGAGACCGTCGTCGACCTCGGCTGCGGCAACGGCGTGGTGGGCACCGCGGCCGCGCTCGCCAATCCGGCGTCCGAACTGCTCTTCCTCGACGAGTCGTACCAGGCGGTGGCCTCCGCCGAGGAGACCTTCCGGGCCAACCTCCCGGCCGGTGCCCCGGCCCGCTTCGAGGTCGCCGACGGCATGGCCGGCGTCGCCCCGGGCAGCGTCGACCTGGTGCTCAACAACCCGCCGTTCCACAGCCACCAGGCGCTCACCGACGCCACCGCCTGGCGGATGTTCACCGGCGCCCGCCGGGCGCTGCGCCCCGGCGGGGAGCTGTGGGTGGTCGGCAACCGGCACCTCGGCTACCACGTCAAGCTGCGCCGGATCTTCGGCAACTGCCGCACGGTGGCGAGCGACCGCAAGTTCGTGCTGCTCCGGGCGGTCAAGGGCTGACGCCCGTGTAGTGCGGCGGTCCTGCGTGGGTGCGTCCTGACGCTGCGTCAGGAAGCGCGGCGTAGCGACCGGGTGCCGACCGTGTGGTCCTGATCGCCCGCTCCGGTGAGTTCCGCCCCGGGCGGGAACAGCGGTGTCCGCGGGTGCCCATCCATCCGGCACCCGGTACCCGGCGCCCGCCGCTCCGGCCCGCCGGTCCCGAGCAGATCAGGGAGACCACGCACGACCCGACTGACCTCGCGCGGAGCCGTCGGTCCGCGTCCGGTCCGCGTCAGACGGATCGCCGGCGGCGCCGTGCTGCTGGCCCCGGGCCCCGCCCGCGCCGGCGGCCCCCCACCCGCGCGCCGCCCCGGGCCCCGGCCCCCGCCCGGCCCCAGCCACGAGATGCGCCCCGCCG
>NZ_JBHWBW010000106.1:0-7304 GCF_042735675.1 Kitasatospora sp. NPDC059571 | reverse complement strand
CGGCGTCCGCCGCCGCGCTCGGCCAGTCAGAGGTTCCGGGGGGGGCGCTGTGAGCCGCGCCCCGCCCCCCGCGCGCGCGGGGCCCCCCCCCCCGCCCCGCGGCCCGGTCCGCGGCCACGAGCCCGGCCACTGCGACGAGATGCGCACGGCCGCCGGGCCGAACGGCGGCGGTGGCAACGAGTGCTGCGACCGGCGTGCCGACGGCAGGGCTGCCGGCACCGGTGCGGCCTCCCGCGGCGGCGGCGGTGGCGGCGAGGGCGGGCACCGCGAGGACCAGGGAGTCGTGCGCGGCGGGCACATCTTCTTCGGCCGGCAGAGGCTCGACCCGGCACCGCCGTCCCAGGCGTACTGGGTGGACCTGTCCGGCAACACCGGCTACCCGGGCACCTCGGTGTGCGGGGTCGCGGTGGCGGACCACGGCAACGACCTGTTCGTGAGGACCGTGACCACGAGCGGCGCGCTGTACGAGACCAGCTGCAACGAGGCGGGTGGCATGCCCGCCAACCTGGTGTGCAACAACGCATGGGTGCCGATCCTGCCCACGCTCTCGCCGACCGCCACCATCACGGGGCTGCGGGCGCCCGAGGACGTCCGGCCCCGACCCGTGGCCTGAGCCCGCGCGTGCCCACCGGCCCCGGCGGCCGCCACCCCCACGGCGGCCGGCGGGGCCGGCGGCGTGCCGACCCGGCTCAGGGTGCGGCGGTGAACACCAGCGAGGCGTTGTGGCCGCCGAAGCCGAAGGCGTTGGCGACGGCCGCGGAGAGGGCGCCCCGCCGGGGGCGGCCGGCGACCACGTCGAGCGGCACCGCCGGGTCGAGGACGTCGAGGTTGGCGGTCGCCGGGACGATGCCGTCCCGCAGGGCGAGGACCGCGGCGAGCGCACCGACCGCCCCCGCCGCCCCGAAGAGATGGCCGGTCATCGACTTGGTCGCGGTGACCGCCGGACGGGTGCCGATGGCCGCGGCGATCGACTCGGCCTCCGCCAGGTCCCCGAGCGGGGTCGAGGTGGCGTGCGCGTGCACGAGGTCGACGTCCAGTGGGCCGAGGCCGGCCCGGGCGAGGGCCAGCCGCATGGCGCGGACCTGGCCCTCCGGGTGCGCCGCCGTGATGTGGTGCGCGTCGGCGGTGACGGCGGCCCCGGCGAGGAACGCGTGCGCGCGGGCCGGGCGCGCGGCGGCGAAGCCGGCCCGTTCCAGGACGACGACGGCCGCGCCCTCGCCGATCACGAAGCCGTCCCGGTCCCGGTCGAACGGGCGGGAGGCCCGGTCCGGCTCGCCGTTGCGGGTCGAGTGCGCCCTCGCCTGCGCGAAGCCCGCCAGCGGCAGCGGGCAGATGCAGGCCTCCGCGCCGCCGGCCACCACCACGTCGGCCCGGCCGAGCCGGATCAGGTCCAGCCCGAGGGCGATCGCCTCCGCGCCGGAGGCGCAGGCACTGACCGGGGTGTGCGCGCCGCCGCGGGCGCCGAGGTCGATGCTGACCCGGGCAGCGGGGCCGTTGGCCATCAGCATCGGCACGGTGTGCGGGGAGACGCGGCGCACTCCGGACTCCTCCAGGACGTCGTCCTGGCCCAGCATGGTCAGCGCGCCGCCGGTGCCGGTGCCGATCACCACGGCGAGGCGCTCCGGGTCGACCTGCGGTGCGCCGGCGTCGGCCCACGCCTCGCGGGCGGCCACCAGGGCCACCTGCTGGCACCGGTCCGTCCGGCGGGCCAGTACTCGGTCGAGGATCTCCGCCGGCTCGACCGCCAGCCGGCCCGCGATCCGTACGGGCAGCCCGGCCGCCCACTCCTCGGTGATCGGCCCGATCCCGGACCGGCCGGCCAGCATCGCCGACCAGGTCGACGCGGCGTCCCCGCCGAGCGGCGTGGTCGCGCCGAGCCCGGTGACCGCCACGGCGTCGGTGGCAGCGTTCATCGGTGAACCTCCTTTGTGAGAGTGCGACAAGTGGTGTCGCGGCTCGCCGTAGGCCGATCCCGGCCCTGTTGCCACTCTTGCAGCAGGGTGACGGTCGATCAGGTGGTGTCGGCCACGGAGTCGGAGCACGGGACTCTGTTGGATTTCCACAATCCGCAGAGGTTGCGGCGGGTGGCGCGGACGGCCCGGCGGCGGGTGGATGCCGGGCCCGTGGGGGGCATAGTGGAACCGGACGGCAGGGTGGCCGCCGCGGTGGATCGCCGCAGCTCGGACAGGTGTACGGGCGATGCGGGGCCCGTGCGCGGTGTTCATCCGGAAGCTCCTTGCATGAATGTTCCGTGCTGCGTATATTCATGCCGAGTCGAGGAGGAGAGACGCCATGGCATTGCGAGTCGCCGTCGCCGGAGCGAGCGGGTATGCGGGCGGTGAGGTGCTGCGCCTGCTGCTCTCGCACCCGGAGGTCGAGATCGGCGCCCTGACCGGCGGCTCCAACGCCGGCGCGGTGTTCGGCACCCTGCAGCCGCACCTGCTGCCGCTGGCGGACCGCGTCCTGGAGCCGACCACGCCCGAGGTGCTGGCCGGCCACGACATCGTCTTCCTGGGCCTGCCGCACGGACAGTCCGCCGCGGTCGCCGAGGCGCTCGGCGACGACGTGCTGGTGGTCGACTGCGGCGCCGACTTCCGGCTCAAGGACCCGGCCGACTGGGAGCGCTTCTACGGCTCCGCGCACGCCGGCACCTGGCCCTACGGCCTGCCCGAACTGCCCGGCCACCGGGCCGCGCTGAAGGGCACCCGGCGGATCGCCGTGCCCGGCTGCTACCCGACCGCCGTCTCGCTCGCGCTCTTCCCGGCGTACGCCGCACGGCTGGTCGACCCGGAGGCGGTGGTCGTCGCGGCCTCCGGCACCTCCGGCGCGGGCAAGGCCGTCAAGCCGCACCTGCTGGGCAGCGAGGTGATGGGCTCGATGAGCCCGTACGGGGTCGGCGGCGGGCACCGGCACACGCCGGAGATGTCGCAGAACCTCTCGCCGGTCGCCGGCGAGCCGGTCACCGTCTCCTTCACGCCCACCCTGGCGCCGATGCCGCGCGGCATCCTCGCCACCTGCTCGGCCAAGGCCCGGCCCGGCACCACCGCGGCCTCGCTGCGCGCCGCGTACCAGGAGGCCTTCGCGGGCGAGCCGTTCGTCCGCCTGCTGCCCGAGGGGCAGTGGCCGCAGACCAGTTCGGTCTACGGCTCCAACGCCGCGCTGGTCCAGGTCGCCCTGGACGAGCACGCCGGCCGGGTCATCGCGATCAGCGCGATCGACAACCTGGTCAAGGGCACCGCCGGCGGCGCGGTGCAGTCCATGAACATCGCCCTCGGCCTGCCCGAGGAGCTCGGTCTCCCGCTGAACGGAGTCGCACCGTGAGTGACAAGCCCACCGACGGTCAGAACATCGGCGTCACGGCGGCGAAGGGCTTCCGCGCGGCCGGCGTCACCGCGGGCATCAAGGCCTCCGGCACCCCGGACCTCGCCCTGGTCGTCAACGACGGCCCCGCGTACGCCGCCGCCGGCGTCTTCACCTCCAACCGGGTCAAGGCCGCACCGGTGCTCTGGTCCGAGCAGGTGCTGAAGACCGGCACGCTGGCCGCGGTCGTCCTCAACTCCGGCGGCGCCAACGCCTGCACCGGGCCCGAGGGCTTCCAGGACACCCACGCCACTGCCGAGAAGGTCGCCGCCGAGCTGAACGTCGGCGCGATCGACGTCGCGGTCTGCTCCACCGGTCTGATCGGCGTCCGGCTGCCGATGGACATCCTGCTGCCCGGCGTCGAGCAGGCCGCCAAGGCGCTCAGCGAGGACGGCGGCCGCGCGGCCGCGATCGCCATCAAGACCACCGACACGGTGCACAAGACCGCGCAGGTCACCAGCCCGGCCGGGTGGACGGTCGGCGGCATGGCCAAGGGCGCGGGCATGCTCGCCCCGGGCCTGGCCACCATGCTGGTCGTGGTCACCACCGACGCCGCCGTGGAGAGCGCGGCACTGGACGCGGCGCTGCGCGGCGCCACCCGCACCACCTTCGACCGGGTCGACTCCGACGGCTGCATGTCCACCAACGACACCGTGCTGCTGCTCGCCTCCGGCGCCTCGGGCACGACCCCGGACGGGGCCGAGTTCGCCGAGGCCGTGCGCACCGTCTGCGCCGACCTCGCCCGGCAGCTGATCGGCGACGCCGAGGGCGCGTCCAAGGACATCCGGATCGACGTCACCGGCGCCGCGACCGAGGACGAGGCCGTCGAGGTCGCCCGCACCATCGCCCGGAACAACCTGCTCAAGTGCGCCATCCACGGCGAGGACCCGAACTGGGGCCGGGTGCTGGCCGCCATCGGCACCACCTCCGCCGCCTTCGACCCGGACGCGCTCGACGTGGCCATCAACGGGGTCTGGGTCTGCCGCGGCGGCAGCGTCGGCGAGGACCGCGACCTGGTCGACATGGCCGGCCGCGAGGTCGTCATCACCGCGGACCTGCACGCCGGCGAGGCCGCGGCGACGGTGTGGACCAACGACCTCACCGCCGACTACGTGCACGAGAACAGTGCCTACTCGACCTGATCCCGGGGGACAAGAGACCGTGAAGATCGCACCCAAGGGCGAACAGGCCCGCAGCAACGCAGCGCTGCCCAAGGCCCGCACCCTCATCGAGGCGCTCCCGTGGCTGGAGCGCTTCCACGGCAAGACCATCGTCATCAAGTTCGGCGGCAACGCCATGGTGGACGAGGACCTCAAGGCCGCCTTCGCCCAGGACGTGGTCTTCCTGCGCTACGCCGGCCTGAACCCGGTGGTCGTGCACGGCGGCGGCCCGCAGATCAGCGCCCAGCTCGACAGGCTCGGCCTGGAGTCCTCGTTCACCGCGGGCCTGCGGGTCACCACCCCGGAGACCATGGACGTCGTCCGGATGGTGCTCGCCGGGCAGGTCCAGCGCGAGCTGGTCGGCCTGCTCAACGGGCACGGCCCGTTCGCGGTCGGCATGACCGGCGAGGACGCGCACACCATGACCGCGGTCAAGCGGTACGCGGTGGTGGACGGCGAGCAGGTCGACATCGGCCTGGTCGGCGACATCGTCAACATCGAGGCCGGCGCCGTGAAGGCGCTCATCGGCGACGGCCGCATCCCGGTGATCTCCTCGATCGCCCGCGGCGCCGACGGCCACGTCTACAACATCAACGCCGACACCGCCGCGGCCGCCCTCGCGGTCGCGCTCGGCGCGGAGATGCTGGTCGTGCTGACCGACGTCGAGGGCCTCTACAAGGACTGGCCGGACTCCGACGACGTGATCAGCCAGCTCACCGCCTCCGAGCTGGAGGAGATGCTGCCCACCCTGGCGAGCGGCATGCTCCCCAAGATGGAGGGCTGCCTGCGGGCCGTCCGCTCCGGCGTGGGCACCGCCCGCGTGCTGGACGGGCGGGTGCAGCACAGCCTGCTGCTGGAGATCTTCACCGACGAGGGCGTCGGCACCATGGTCGTGCCGGACGACGAGCCGACCGTACTGGGGGGACTGGCATGAGTACCAACTCCGAGATCACGCAGCGGTGGCAGCACGCGCTGATGGACAACTACGGCACCCCGCGCCTCCCGCTGGCGCGCGGCGCGGGCGCCCTGGTCTGGGACACCGACGGCAACGAGTACCTGGACCTGGTCGGCGGCATCGCGGTCAACGCGCTCGGCACGGCCCACCCGGCGATCGTCGAGGCGGTCACCCGGCAGATCTCCACCCTCGGCCACGTCTCCAACCTGTTCATGGCCGAGCCGACCGTCCGGCTCGCCGAGAAGCTGCTGGAGCTCTTCGGCCGCGAGGGCCGGGTGTTCTTCTGCAACTCCGGCACGGAGGCCAACGAGGCCGCGTTCAAGATCAGCCGGCTGACCGGCCGCACCCACCTGGTCTCCCTCCAGGGCGCCTTCCACGGCCGGACGATGGGCGCGCTCGCGCTCACCGCCCAGCCGGCCAAGCAGGAGCCGTTCAAGCCGCTGCCCGGCGACGTCACGTACGTGCCGTTCGGCGACGTCGAGGCGCTGCGGGCCGCCGTCACCACCGAGACCGCCGCCGTCTTCCTGGAGCCGATCCAGGGCGAGAACGGCGCGATCCCGCTGCCCGACGGCTACCTGCGGGCCGCTCGCGAGATCACCCGCGCCACCGGCACCCTGCTCGTCCTGGACGAGATCCAGACCGGCGTCGGCCGCACCGGCCACTGGTTCGCCCACCAGGCGTACGAGGGCGTCGAGCCGGACATCGTGACCCTCGCCAAGGGCCTCGGCGGCGGCCTGCCGATCGGCGCCGTGGTCGCCTTCGGCGACGCCGCCGGCCTGCTCCACCCGGGCCAGCACGGCACCACCTTCGGCGGCAACCCGGTGGTCGCGGCCGCCGGCCTGGCGGTGCTGGAGACCATCGAGGCCGAAGGCCTGCTCGACCACGCCCGCAAGGTCGGCGAGCGGCTGCGGCACGGCATCGAGGCGATCGGCGACCCGCTGGTGAGCCACGTCCGGGGCGCCGGGCTGCTGCTCGGTATCGTGCTCACCGCGCCGGTCGCGGCGAAGGTCCAGGCGGCGGTGCAGCAGGCCGGCTTCCTGGTGAACGCCGCCGTGCCGGACGCCGTCCGGCTGGTGCCGCCGCTGGTGCTCACCGAGCAGCAGGCGGACGCGTTCGTGGCCGCACTTCCGGGCATCCTCCGCGCCGCCGGCGAGAGCGCCCCCGACGCGAACACCTGAGCGGAGTCCGGGAGAATCATCAGCATGACCGCACCCCAGTCCGACCAGTCCGCCGCCGGCCCGTCGCCGCAGGTCCCGCAGACCCGCACCGCGCGCCACCGGCGGATCGTGGACCTGCTGACCCGTCAGCCCGTCCGCTCGCAGAGCCAGCTGGCGAAGCTGCTCGCCGACGACGGTCTCGTGGTCACCCAGGCCACCCTCTCGCGGGACCTGGACGAGCTGGGTGCGGTGAAGATCCGCAACCGGGACGGCGCGCTCATCTACGCCGTCCCGGCCGAGGGCGGCGACCGCACCCCGCGCGCCCCGATGGGGGAGTCCGCCAGCGAGGCCAGGATGGCCCGGCTGGCGGGCGAGCTCATGGTGTCCGCCACCGCCTCCGGGAACCTCGTGGTGCTGCGCACCCCGCCCGGGGCGGCGCAGTTCCTGGCGTCCGCGATCGACGCCGCCGAGGTGTACGAGATCATCGGCACCATCGCCGGCGACGACACCGTGCTGCTGATCAGCCGTGACCCGTCCGGCGGCCAGGCGCTCGCCGACCACCTGATGCAGCTGGCCCAGGCCAAGGCCCAGTAGCCGCCGCCGTTCCACCGCCGTACCGCCCCCCGCGCGCGCGCCCGCCCCCCCCGCCCCGCCCGCGGGGCGGCGGGGGAG
>NZ_JBHWBW010000105.1:6903-20078 GCF_042735675.1 Kitasatospora sp. NPDC059571 | reverse complement strand
GCCCTTTCAAGCACGGTTGGGCTGCGCCGGGGCGCGGGAGAGCCCGTGGGAATTCCGGTGGGGGCCCGTGGCCGGGGGCCCCCCGGGCGCGGGGGACCGGGCCGGCGCGGCCCCCGCCACCCGGGGGGGGCGGCCGGGCGGTGGGGGTGGGGCCCCCGCCCGCCGGGCCGCGGCGTCAGTTCTTCGGGCGTTCGTCGATGACCTGCCGGAGCTTGCCGGTGCGGGGGTTGGTGACCAGTTCGGAGCGCGGGACCCACTCGACGGCGAGCGGGTGGATGACGCCCGCGGCCGCCTCCTCCGGGTAGGTCGGGCGGGCCGCGTAGACGGCGGCGATCAGGCGCTCGGTGAGGTCGGCGGGCGGCTCGTCGGTGTAGCCGAGACGCAGGATCAGGCCGTCCCGGCCGTCCCAGCGGCGCTGCACCATCTGCATGCCGGCGATGAACCGGCCCGGGTCCGCGGCGACCAGGACGGCGCGGACGTCCTCGGTCGGCATCGAGACGATCCCGACCCGGCCGCCCTCGTCCGAGCGGCCGAGCAGCCGGAACTGCCGGCAGTCGGCGTCGACCCACTCGGCGCGGTCGCCGGCCGGGTAGCGGATGATGGGCATCAGGGTGCGGAACAGGTTGGTGACCACGACCCGGCCGGGCACGCCCGGCACGGTGATTGCTTCGCCCGTGCCGCTGTCCACGATCTCGACCAGCGTCCGGTCCGGAAAGGCCTCGTGGAGCCGGACGTCGTCGCCCGGCACCGGCGAGGCGACGAGGCCCGCGTCGACGGAGGCGTAGCCGATCGAGGAGACGGCGGCCTTGGGGAAGGCCCGGGACAGCAGCGGCCGCAGATCGGTGAAGAGCAGGTCGCCGCCGAAGAGCAGCAGTTCGACCGACTCGGCGACCTGTCCGTGCGCGACGAGGTGTTCGGCCACCGCGGTCAGCTTCATCGGCTCGCCCGCGAGCACGTGCACGCCGAAGCCGGTGATGAGGTCGGCGATGTACTCGTTCGGTGCGGCGCCGCCGACCGGCAGCCGGACGTTGTCCACCGGCGCGTGGTGCAGGGCCCCCTCGATGAACAGGAAGCCGCTGTACAGCTCGCCGGCGCGGAACAGGTTGGCCACCCGGTGCCCCGGCTTCAGGCCGGCCCGGACCATGCCCGCGCCGAAGGCGGTCAGCGCCTCGGCGTGCTCGGTGCGCGTCCACGGCGAGAGCTTCGGGGCGCCGGTGGTGCCACCGGACTTGTAGACCCCCGCGTCGCTGAGCGGGCCGGTCAGCAGCCGGTTGTCCGCCGCCCGGTTCGCCGCCCAGAAGGCGTCCTGGTCGACGATGGGGAGCTGGGTGAGGTGCGAGACGGTCCGCGGCACGTCGCGGTACGCCTCGGCGTAGAACGGCGAGTGGTTGCGGGCCAGGTCGACCAGCTCTTGCAGTGCTTTCGCGGGCACTGATCCTCCTGAGGTCTAAGGGAGTTCGGGTCGGCCGATCCAGGTGCGGGCGAGTGTCCCCACGACCCCGCCGTCCCGGTCGGTCAGTTTCTGGTCCAGGTACTCGGCGGCCCACCGGTTGGTCGGGATCCGGAAGGCCGGGCGGTCGGCGCGCAGCGTGTCCACCACGACGTCGGCGACGTCCTGCGGCTGCTGCCCCGCGCCCTCCCAGCCCTGGCCGCCGACCCAGGCGATGTAGTCCGCGAAGGTGGGCGCGTACGGGCCGGAGGCGGCCTCGACGGTCTTGCGGTTGACGTCCGGGAAGATCCCGAACGAGGTGCCGCGGACGAAGCCGGGGACGACGACGGAGACCTTCACCCCGTGTGCCGCGGCGACCGGGGCCAGGCTCTCCATGAAGCCCTCGACGGCGAACTTCGCGGCGCAGTAGGCCTCGTTGAAGGGCTGGCCGACCACGCCGTGCACGCTGCCGATGGTGACCAGCCGGCCGCCGGAGGCGCGCAGCAGCGGCATCGCGGCCCGGCTCACCGCGATGACGCCGAAGAAGTTCACCTCCAGGTTGGCCCGCAGCGCGGCCATGGTCGACATCTCCAGGGTGGGGTCGAAGTTGGAGATCCCGGCGTTGTTGACCACGGCGTCGAGCCGCCCGTGGTCGCGGGCGACCGCCTCCGTGCAGGCGGTGACGGAGTCGGCGTCGGTGACGTCGAGCCGGCGGACGTCCAGGCTGACGCCCGC
Organism: Kitasatospora sp. NPDC059571; assembly: GCF_042735675.1. Classification (NCBI taxonomy): domain Bacteria; kingdom Bacillati; phylum Actinomycetota; class Actinomycetes; order Kitasatosporales; family Streptomycetaceae; genus Kitasatospora; species Kitasatospora sp. NPDC059571. The sequence goes on along the minus strand of NZ_JBHWBW010000105.1, from coordinate 17,914 downwards.
CCGCTCCGCCGCGTCGAGCAGCGGCCCGGCGCGGTCGGGGTCGCGCATGGTCGCCACGGTGGTGAAGCCGGCCCGGGCCGCGGCGACCGCGGTGGCCAGGCCGATCCCCGAGGAGGTTCCGGTGATGAGGCAGATCCGGGGTGTCGTCATGGCGCGCTGTCCGCCAGGGCCGGCTCGGTGCCGGCGGTCGGTCCGTCGCCGGCCGCCTGCGCCTTCTCGCGTTCGGCGGCGTCCAGTCGCGGCTGGATGCCCAGCGCCGGGAGGAAGGAGAACGCCGCCAGCAGGGTGCCGCCGGCCATCGCCGTCCGCGCCGCGTCGAGGACGCCGAGCGAGGGCGTCAGCAGGGTGACGACCAGGCCGCCGACCAGCGCGGCGAGCGGGATCACGCCCCAGGTGACGGTCCGGTACGCCGCGTGCATCACGCCCTGGTTCTCGGCGGACATCCGGGACTGCCGGGCGGGGGCGCTGCACACGTTGATGCAGGACATGAAGAAGCCGTAGCAGCCCATGGTCACGGCGATCACCGGCCCGGACGGCAGGGTCGGCGCGGCGAGCACGCCGAGGCCGACCAGGCAGTGCAGCAGCAGGCCCCAGGCCATCGTCCGGCCGGTGCCGAGGCGTTCGGCGATCTTCGGGGCCACCACCGCGCCGAGCAGGGCACCGACCGCGGCGACGGACATGGCCGCGCCGAAGACCGCGACCGAGACGCCGAGGCCGCGGTAGGCGAGCACGGGCAGGACGGTCACGAAGACCGGACCGCCGCAGTTGAGCGTCACCGCCGCCACCACGACGCGGCGCAGCACCGGGTCGGACCAGTTCAGCCGGAACCCGGCGGTCAGCCGCTGCCACACCGAGCCGGTGACCCCGGTCTGCCGGCCCCAGCTCGGCATCGAGCGGAAGCAGAGCGCCGAGACCAGGTAGCTGGCGGCGTCCACCAGCAGGGCGGCCACACCGAGTGCGCTGTAGAGCGCCGCGGCGATGGTCGGCCCGGACACCTCGGACACCGAGCGGCTGCCCTCCAGGCGCGAGTAGGCCCGGACGAGGTGCTCCTCCTCGACGACCGCGGGGACGGCGACCAGGTACCCGACCGTGAAGAAGATCGTCGCGCCGCTGACCACCGCCACACAGCCGAACAGCAGCGGGGTGGAGAGCAGGTCCAGCCAGTACGCCAGCGGGATCACCGCCACCGCGACCAGCCGCAGGAGATCGCAGGCCAGCATCGTCCAGCGCTTGTCCCAGCGGTCGACGAGCACGCCGGCGATCGGGCCGAGCAGGGGGATGCCCAGGTACTGGGCCATCGCCACGATGCCGACCTGGAAGGCGCTGGCGTGCAGCACGAAGATCATCAGGGTGGGCACCACGAAGACGGTGACCCGGTCGCCGACCGTACTGACGGTCTGGCCGAACCAGAACAGGTTGAACCCGCGACCCAGCCGGGCGGGCCTGCGCAGCTTCACGACTCCTCCCGGACGACGAGGTTGGCGGTCTTGCCGGTGCGGTCGTTGCTGACCAGGGCGTCGACCGTGCGGACCCGGAAGGACTCCGGGTCGTGCTGGAAGGCGGTGCTGAGGGTGAAGGTCGCGGCCAGGACCTCCTTGCGGAGCCGTTCGGTGTCGACGCCGGCGTCCGGGTCGGTCAGCAGCAGCACCTCCACCGCGGTGGCGCGGCCCCGCTGTTCGGTGATGAGGACCTGGGCCCGGGAGACGCCCGGCTCCTGCTCGGCGCGGGCGACGACCTCGTCGACGTGGAGGCCGAGGCCGCGCACCTGCACCACGCTGTCGCGGCGGCCCAGCACCTGCATGGCGCGGCCCGGGCGCCCACAGGGGCACTCCGTGATCCGGCCGGCGTCGCCCGTGCGGTAGCGCAGCACCGGGTTCAGCATGGCGGGGTTGAGCGTGGTGAAGTCGAGCAGTTCGTCCGGTCCGGCGTGCACCAGCTGCTCGGGCAGCGGGTGGAAGGTGTCGGCCGGGCAGTCGGGGGTGTTGGTGCCGACCACCCAGGTCTCGGTGCTGCCGAACATGCCCCAGCGCTGCGCGTCCGGTGCCACCACCGCCATGTCCTCGGCGAGTTGGGGCTGCCATGCCTCGCCGAGCCAGAGCACCTTGCGCAGCGCGGGCAGGGTGATCCCGGCGGCCCTGGCGTGTGCGAACCAGAGGCGCAGCACGCTCGGGGTGCCGCCGATGGCGGTCACCCGGCGCGCGGCGAAGAAGCCCAGCCAGTCGGCGTACTCGTCCCGGGTGACCGAGCCCACCGCGATGATCCGGCAGCCGGAGAGGTCGGCCAGGCCGGCGGCGAGGAAGTGCGCGCCCCACATCCGGCCGGCACCCCAGGCGTTGACGAAGACGTCGTCGCGGTCCAGCGGCTGCCAGTGGGCGGCCACCCCGGCCATGTAGAAGCCGGTCGGCGCGTAGCCGATCTTGGGTGCGCCGGTGCTGCCGCCGCTCTGGAACAGCCAGGTGGCGCCGTCCTCGGCCTTCGGCTCCAGGTGGGCGAGCGCGGTGTTGAGGTCGTCCTTCACCAGCGGCGGCAGCGCGGCCAGCTCGCCGAGCGTGCCGACGGTCTCGCAGCCGGTGTATCGGGACGCCAACTCCGGTACGGTCTTCAGTCGTTGCAGGTTGCTGCGGGCCACGTCCAGGGCGGCTCCGGCCGCCTCCGGCGGCAGCGAGAACGACTCGGTCACTTCTCCCCCGTTCCGGCCGCGAAGGACCGCGTGCTGGTGGCGACGCCGTTGGCCAGCCACTTGGCGTGGGCGTCCCGGTAGGCGGCGAACCGGGCGCGGGTGATGTCCCGCTGGACGGAGCGGTTCGGGTCGTCGAAGTCCGGGGCGATCACGCCGTCCGGCTCGAACTCGGAGAACCAGAACCGCTCGCCGTCGTGCAGGAAGTCGATGCAGAAGAACGGGATCGGCAGCCGCTCCGCGAAGTAGGCGGTGGCCTCGGCCAGTTCGGCCGGGATCTCGGCGAACTCCATGGTGCCGCCGCGGCTGGCGTTGGCCACCGGCGAGCCGGCCTCCGGGGTCCGCCTCAGCACCGCGTACGGCTTGCCGTCGATGACGTACACCCGGTGGTCGACGGTGCCGTCGCCGAGGTAGGGCTGCACCACGAGGGTGGTGTCGCCGCCCTGCGCCAGGCTGGCCAGGCCGCGGATGTCCTCCGCGCTGCGGGCCAGGTTGATCCCGCCGCCGCCGCACCACCCGGCCGGCTTCACCAGGGCCGGGTACGTCATGCCGGCCAGCGCCACCTCGTACAGGTGCTTGCCGACGTCGCGGCCGCTGCCGATCCGGATCGTGGGGATCGGCGGCACCGGGGAGCCGTCCAGGAAGAGCAGGGTGGCCAGCTTGTCGTTGCCGATCAGCGAGGCCTGCGGCGGGAACGGCAGGTAGAACCCGGCCTGTTCGAGCACCGCGCAGAGCGCGTACTGGTTGAACACGTCCATCGACTGGTACGGCAGCGAGTAGAGCGCGGTGACGAAGAGGGTGTCCTGCGGGGTGACCTCCTGGTCGTCCACGTAGACCCTCGGCCGGCCGCGGACGGTGCCGTCGACGGTCACCGCGTCGGGCGAGTGCCGCGTCCAGCTCATCCCCATCGCCTCGGCGACCTCGGCGTACATGTCCCAGAAGTAGTGCTTCCACATGGCGCCGGTGCGGGTCGACTCGCGGTCGGGGAAGATCCAGCACATCCGGCGCAGCGGGCCGGCGGGGCCGCCCGCCGCTGCGGCGGGTTCGCTCATCGGGGTGGGTGGGGTCATCGTGGTCCTCACTGGGAAGCGGCCGGGGCCGGCCGGCGGGCACGGCCTCGGACGGGCGGGGGGTTCAGGTGCACGGAGTGCCGGGCTGCTCGGACCACCAGCGGCGGCCGGCCTCCGGCAGGGTGTCGACCGGGTCGTAGTAGGGGTGGCGCCGGTCGAGCGGGAGGTCGGCGCCGGCGTCCCGGGCCTCCAGCCCGGTGCGGTAGTTCTTCGTCCAGTAGGAGACGCCGCGTTCGCGGTCGTAGGCGACCGCCTGGTGCACCCAGCGCTTGCCGACGTTCGGGACGTCGCAGACGATCCGCGGGGTGGCGTAGCCGGGCAGGTAGCCCATGATCGCCTCCTGGAGCCGCTGGGCCTCGTGCACGGAGGTCCGCCAGTGCTCGGCGTTGGGGATCATGTCGCAGAGGTAGAAGTAGTAGGGCAGGATGTTCGCCTCGCCCTGGAGGGCGAAGCAGAGGTCCAACAGGTCCTCGGGTGTGGCGTTGACGCCGCGCATCAGTACGCCCTGGTTGCGGACGTCCCGGACGCCCGCGTCCAGCAGGGCCCGGGCGGCCTCGGCCACCAGCGGTGTGACGGACCGCACGTGGTTGGCGTGGGTGTGCACGGCGAGGTTGACCGACCGCCGGGCGGCGACCGCGGCCACCCGGCCGATCCCGGCCAGCACCCGGGGTTGCAGCCAGTGCTGCGGCAGGCCCACCACGGCCTTGCTGGCGAGCCGGATGTCGCGCACCGAGCCGAGCTCCAGCAACCGCATCAGGAACGATTCCAGCTGGGGCCACGGCACGTTGGCGAGGTCGCCGCCGGAGACGACGACATCGCGCACGGCCGGGCTGCGCTTCAGGTAGTCGAGCATCTGCTCCTGCCGGTCCACCGGCCTGAGCACCAGCCTGGCCTTGGCGACCTGGGGGGTGGAGGTGCCCACCAGGTCCATCCGGGTGCAGTGCCCGCAGTACTGCGGACACGTGGCGACCAGCTCGGCGAGCACCTTGGTCGGGTAGCGGTGGGTCAGGCCCTCCGCCACCCACATCTCGGCCTCGTGCAGCGAATCGCGCTCGGCCCTCGGATGGCTCGGCCAGCGCGGGTGCCGGTCCGCGCGCACGGGCAGCATGTAGCGCCGCACCGGGTCGGCGAGGAACGCCTCGGTGAAGGCGTCCGGGTCGCCCGGCGCGTCCGCCGCCATGGTGTTCAGCATCTGCGGCGGCAGCAGCATCGGCATCGTGGCGAACTGCTCCTGGTCGGCGGCCAGTTCCTCGTAGAACCGGTCGGTGAGCAGCGGGCCGGCGACGGCCCGCAGCTGCCTCGGGTTCTTGATGCAGTGCGCGCGCTGCCACTGGGCGTCCCGCCACTGTGCCGCGGTGACGTCGCGCCAGCCCGGCAGCCGCCGCCAGTCCGGTTCGGCCAGGGGCGTCCGAACGTACTGGTAGGGCTGCCGGATCGCGTGGTGGTCCATCGGGTGCTACTGGCCGGTGAAGAGGGTGGCGAAGCGGGTCCGCAGCTCGCGCTTGAGCACCTTGCCGGTGGGACCGAGCGGGAAGTCCTCGGGCGTGCGGGCGATGCTGACCGCGGCGAGCGCCGCCAGGCCGGCCTCGACCAGCGCCTTGTTGGCGGCCTCCTGGACCTCCTCGGCGCTGCTCCCCGCGGCGTCCGCCTGCAGCCGGACGACGGCGATCGGCCGCTGGCCCTCACCGGGGGCACCGGGCACGCCGACCACCGAGCAGTCCTGCACCAGGTCGGCGCAGTCGGCGAGCAGCACCTCCTCGATCGGCAGGCTGTAGACCGGGCCGTGCGCGGTGTCGATGACGTCCACCGTGCGGTCGAGGTGGTAGAACGCGCCGTCGGCGTCGCGCCGGGCCACGTCGCCGGTCAGCCAGTAGCCGGCCAGCTCGAAGGTGGCGGTGAGCTTCGGGTTGTTCCAGTAACCCGGGGTGCGGGACGGGGTCTGCACGGCGAGCATCCCGACCGTGCCGTCCGGGACCTCGTCGCCGTTCTCGTCCAGCACGGCGGCACTGCGGACCACCTCCAGCGGCTTGCCGACGCAGCGGTCGTTGCGGACGCTCTCCGGTGCGGTGACCTGCCCGAACAGCGCCATGCCCATCTCGGAGGAGCCCAGCCCGTCGACGAACTGCGAACCGGGCAGCGCGGGCTGCTCGGCCTTCTCCTGCGGGAGCAGCCACGGCTTGATCAGCCCGGCCGGCCGCTCGCCGAGCTCCACCAGCCGGCGGATGTGCCCGTAGTGGGCGCTGTCGCCGGTGTTGAACCAGGAGTGCACCTTGGCCGCGCCCTTCACCGGGAGCTCGCCGGTGGCCAGTTCGACGAAGGTGCGCGGGAAGGAGGCGACCATGGTCGGCCGGAAGGCCTCCATCACCGGCTCCACGACCGACCGCCGCCAGTCCGCCATCACCACGGTCGGCAGGCCCAGCAGGGTGGCGGTGAGGAAGTAGCTCAGGCCGCCCGCATGGGTGTGCGGCATCAGCGACATCAGCCGGTCGTACGGCTCCGCGGGGAAGCGCTCCATCCGGGGCTGCTTGCCGTCCCAGAACTGCCGGTGCGCCAGCATGGTGGACTTCGGCGTGCCGGTGGTGCCGGAGGAGTGGATCAGCGCGACCACGTCGTCCGCCGCGTGCCGGTAGGGGTACTCCGCCGGCAGCTGCGCCGAGGAGATGTCGAAGGCCTGGATCTCGGCGGCCATCGCGATGAACCGCGGCCGGCGGCCCGGGTCCTCCCGGTAGGCGGCGGCGAGCCGGGTCGGGTCGTCGGCGACGATGCCCACCACGCCGACGTGGTTGAGGTAGCGGACCATCACGTCGTGCCGCATGGCGTCGTTGATGAGCGCGGGGACGGCACCGAGCGCGGTCAGCGCGAGGAAGTGCAGCAGCGGCTCCAGTCCCTCGCCGACCACGATGCCGACCGGCTCCCCGGGGCGCACGCCGTTGGCCCGGTACCAGGTGGCGTAGCGGTCCCGCAGGGCGGCGAGGTCGAGCAGGCTGTGGCCGCGCAGCACGACCTCGCCGCGGTGGTCGGTGTGGTGGCTGTAGGCGAACGGGACCGCCCGGTTGGGGTTGACCGCGATGGCGTGGTCGAGGAAGTTGCCGGCGCCGAGCTCGGGCTCGGTCATCAGCTGCCGCCTGGCGGCGAGAGGTGCGATGGACGTCTGGTCGCTCATGGCGCTCTCCTGGGGGGACGGCCGGTCGGGGCTCTTGTGGAGTCCGTTCCGGGCGGTCGAGGGGAAAGGTCCGGTCCGCGCTGGATCGACGGGCCGGTGGATCGGTGGATCGGTCGTCCGATGGAGCGGGTGGAGCGGTGGAGCGTTCCTGACGCATGGATATGACGATGCGTCAGAGCTTGTTTCGGCCTGGCGGCGGCGCCGGACGGCGTCCGGTCGCGGGTGGGTCGCCGGCAGGTCGCCGGGCGGTGCTGCCGGGGCGGCGCCGCCGGTTCGGTACTGCCGGGGCGGCGTCGCCGGTTCGGTGCTGCCGGTTCGGTACTAGCGGGCGAGGATCTCGGCGACGACGCGCCGAGCGGAGCGGATCGCGCCCTCCATGAGCCCGAAGTACTCGGTGCTCGTCTCGGTGCCGGCCCAGTGCACCCGGCCGTGCGGTGCGGTCAGCGTGGGACCGTGCCGGAGCCAGTCGCCCGGGCCGAAGAGCGCGGCGTAACAGCCCCTGCTGTACTGCTCGTTGACCCAGTCGGTGACATGGAACCCGATCGGATCCGGCAGCATCGGGAACAGCCGGGCGGCCTGCTCGACCGCGGCCGTCCGCTGCCGCTGCGGGTCGAGTGCGGCGAACCGGTGCGCCTCGTGCCCGGTGACGAAGCCGGTCAGCACACCGGCCCCGCCCTCGGCCGGCGAGTCGTCCACGGTGGACAGCAGCGGGCCCTCGGCGTTGACCGACCAGCCGGACAACCCGTGGTCGCGCCAGAGGGGTTCGGGGTAGACCAGGTTCACCTTGACCGCGCAGCCGCGCGCCGTCCGGGCGCTCGACCGGCGGACCGGCGGCGCGGGCAGCTGCTCGACGGCGTCGGCCAGCAGCGGCGGCAGGGCCAGCACCGCGACGTCGGCCCGGTATGGGCCGCCCTTCGCGTGCACGGTGACCCCGTCGGCGTCCTGGTGGACGGCGGTGACCTGCTCGCCGAGGCGCACCCGCGGGCCCAGCCGGTCGGCGAGCCGCTCGCACACCTGGTGGGCGCCGCCCGCGATCCGGTCCTGCTGCGCGCCTCCCTCGAAGGCGTTGAGGTAGCGGATGCCGCCGCCCGAGCGCAGGTAGAAGGCCATGTGCAGGACGGAGACGTCGGCCGGATCGGCGGCCATCATCTCCCCCAGGAACAACGGGAAGAAGAGCCGGGCGTCCGGGTGGGTCAGGTGCCGGTCGGCCCAGGCCGCCGCGGTGGTGGTGTCCAGCCGCTCGGCGTCGGGGGTGAGCCACGGTGCGTCGGGCCGCACGGCCGCGGTGAGTTCGTCCAGCAGCTCGAACATGTCGCCGAGGGCCACCGCGTTCAGCGGCGGGAACCGCCCGTCCCGCGTGGCGTCCTCGGCGCCGAGCGCGAAGCGGCTGGCGCCGGCCATCGTGGTCGGGGTGGTCTTGAGCCCCACCTCGGCCATCAGGGCGAGCAGTTCGGTGTGCCGCTCGCCCAGGTACGCGGCGCCGGCATCGATCCAGCCGCCGGGCGCCACCTCGAGGCCGTGCGTCCGGCCGCCCACCCGGTCGCGCGCCTCCAGCACGGTGACCTCGATCCCGCGCTCGGCCAGCCCGGCCGCGGCGGCGAGGCCCGCGATCCCCGCCCCCACCACCACCGCGGAGGCAACGGCGCCCGTGCGGTCGCCGGGGCCGGTCATCGGGCGGCCGCGACGGTGCGGGCGAGACCCGCCGGGGTCGGGTCGCGCAGGAAGTCGTCGAAGGAGAGCTCCACGCCGTGGCCGCGGGCGATCGCGCTCAGCACTCTGGTGGCGATCAGCGAGTCGCCGCCGAGGAGGAAGAAGTCGGAATCGGCCGTGACGTCCGTGGTCTCCAGCACGCGACGGAAGATCGCCACCACGCCCTCGGCGTCCACCCCGGCAGCGGGGCCGGCGCCGGGGCCGGCACCGGGGCCGGCGATCGCGCCGGCGGCGGGGGTGGTGGTCTCAACACTCATCGAACGTCTCCTTTGACCTGGTCGTGTGCTGCGTGCGATTCGCGGGGTGTGTGCGATTCGCGTGCCGGGTGCGGGGTGCCGCTCCCGGCGCTGCGGTGGGTGCCCGGCCGGGCCGCGTGGCGGCGGTCGGTGCCCGCCCGGTCGACCTTGCCGCTCGCGGTGAGCACGAGCTCCGGGACGACCGTGACCCGGCTGGGCACCAGGTGGCCGGGCACCCGGGTGCGCAGGTACGCCAGGATGTCGGCGTCCAGCGTCGCGGCCACGGGCGCGGTGCGCGGCACCACGTACGCGACCAGGGCGGACCGGCCCGCCAACGTGGCGGCGGCCACGGCCACCGCACCGACCTCCGGGTGGCCCGCGATGTGCGCCTCCACCTCGGCCGGGTCGACCCGGATGCCCCGCACCTTGATCTCGTTGTCCAGCCGCCCCTCGTGGGTGAGGACGCCGTCCGGCGAGTTGCTCACCCGGTCGCCGGTACGGAACCAGGGCTCGCCGTCGACGGTGCTGAACCGGGCGGCGGTGGCCTCGGGGAGCCCGAGGTAGCCGAGGGCGACCGCGGCTCCGCCGATCAGCAACTCCCCCTGTTCGGAGATCCGTTGCACGACGTGCGGCAGCGGACGGCCGATCGGTGCGCGGGCGCTGCCGTCCCACTCCGTCCCGGGGCCGGGGATGCCCGGTCCGTGCAGGTCGACGGCGTGCGTGACGAGCGTGGTCTCGGTGGAGCCGTAGGTGTTGACCAGGCGGATCCGCCCGGTGTCCAGTCCGCTCCAGTCGGCCAGCCGGGCGGGGCTCGCCGCCTCGCCGCCGATCACCAGCAGCCGGACGCAGCCGGGCAGGGCGAGCCGGTCCTCGGCGAGGTGGAGCACCAACTCGTGCCAGAAGGCGGTGGGCAGGTCCAGGACGGTGATCCCGCGGCGCTCGACCATCCGCAGGAAGCGGGGGAACGACCCGGAGTACGCCTCCGCGTCGAACACCAGGGTGGCGCCGGCGGTGAGCGTCGGCAGGATCTCCTCGAAGCAGGTGTCCCAGTTCAGCGAGGCGAACTGCAGCACCCGGTCCTCGGGCGTCAGGGCGAACAGGTCCCGGAGGGAGTGCACGGCGGCGGAGACGGCCCGGCGGGGGGTGACCACCGGCTTCGGCGCACCGGTGGAGCCGGAGGTGAAGAGGACGTAGGCCGGGTCCTCGGGGCCCGCACCGGCGGAGCCGGTCGGCCGGAGGTCGTTCGCGCGGAGGCCGTTCGCGTCGAGGCTCTTCGGGCGGGTGTCGCCGCAGTGGTCCGGCGATTGCACAGGCCCCGGCCGTGCGATTCCCGGCGCGCCTTCCGCCGGTTCCGGGTGCGGGCCTAACTCCATTAACTCCAAGCGGAATCCGGCGTCCGCGGCGGGGGCGGCGGCCACCATTGTGCGGCAGCCGGCGGCCGCCAGCATCGCCTGTCGGCGCTCAATCGGGAAGGCCGGATCGACGGGGCAATAAGCGCCGCCCGCCGCGAGCACACCGAGCAGTCCGACGACCGTTTCCGGCGCGTGGGTCGCCGCGACGGCAACCGTCCCCGGCCGCGGCCCCAGGCGCGCGGCCAGGCCGTTCACCAGCTCGGCAAGCCGGCCGTACCCCATGGCGTGCCCGTCGTGGACAATCGCCGGACGTTCTGGATATCGCCCAGCGATTCCCATGAACGCGTCAAGTAGGTCAGAGGCGACCCCATTGACGCCTCGATTCTTTGACATGCCCGCCCCAAATGATGCCTGCGAGCGCCCGTCCGTGCTCGGCGATCCGGGACTCTACCTTCGAACATGCGTAGCCACAATGGTTGTTGAGTTGATATCCGCGAGGCCCTGTGGCTGAACTGTGAACGAGGTCGACCATCTCGGCTTCGAAACCGACCGTTTGACGCCTCCACCCGAAGGGGTGCCCCGCCGGGCCCTATTCCCCGACCGGCCTGACGCACCATCGACCCTGCGGGTGCGCACCGTTCGCCCCGCGGGCGGGATGGGAGCGATTCCATCCACCTGTTACCGACGGAGTGTCAGACCTTGGACCCGGCAGTCGACTTGATCGCTCAACGCGATGACCCGGCCGTGGTACCCCGGCCGGGGAATCGCGGTCCGACGCGGTGTCGTACGTCCCGGTAGTGCAT
>NZ_JBHWBW010000105.1:0-6893 GCF_042735675.1 Kitasatospora sp. NPDC059571 | reverse complement strand
CAGCTCTCTACCTCCCGCGCCCGAGTCCGTCACTGGAGCCCCACACTGAGCCCCCGCCGGGCGCCCCCCGCGGTGCTACCCCCCCAGTTCCCGACGAGGAGTCGTCAGTCCGGGTAGTGCATGCCGGCCCGGCAGCGGGCGGCGGCGACCCGGCCGGACTCCCCGTCGCCGTCCTGCCCGGCCCCGGCATCAACCTCGCCGATGATCCCGTGCAGGATCCGGCTGAGCTCGTCGTCCGACACGGCGCGGCGCATGCTGCGGGCCTCGGCAGCGGCCGGGGCCGGTACGTCCTCGATCACGGTCTTCCGCTTCCTTCCAGACGGGTGCGGATCCGGTGGCGCCGCACCCGCTGCACCCAGTCCACCCTCCTTGAGCGGGCATTGCACCCGCCCTTGACGCACGCCGAACGTCTCCGGGGCCGTTCCTGACGCCTCCCTGACGCCGGACCCGGCCCGTCGGGTCACTGCTCGCCGGCGGGCAGCCGCCATCCGTACGGCATCAGCTCCTGTTCCCAGCCGGGCGATCCGGCCAGCTCGGCGGCGGCGCGCATCCACCCCGTCGATCATGGAACCGACCCTACGGTCCGCCGCATGCACCGCCCACCGGACCCGGCCGCCGGGCCGAACGCCCCCTCCGGCCGCCGCTCCGGCGGAAAGGTCTCGCGGGATTCGCGTCCGGCGCCTTGACGTGCCCGCGGCAGGGCTGGCTTGATTGGTCTTGGGAGCGCTCCCACGCCCTGCCGATCCCCCACCCGAGGAAGGCCCCTCCGTGTCACCAGTCACCGCCACGCGGGCGTTATCGCGACGCGCCGCCGCCCTGATCGCCACTGCCGCGCTGGCCGCCACCGGGCTCGCGACCGTCCCGGCCCCGGCCGCCGCCGTGACCGCACCGGCGACGGCGCCGGCCGCTGCCGTTGCCGACACCGGTCCGCCGGTGCGGGTCAACCAGCTCGGGTACCTGCCGGACGGCCCCAAGCGGGCCACCGTGGTGAGCTCCGCGACGGCCCCGCTCACCTGGCAGCTGCGCACCGCCGCCGGCACCACCGTGGCCTCCGGCACCACCGCGGTGCACGGGGCCGACACCGCCTCCGGCGACTCCACCCACCTGGTGGACTTCTCCTCGTACACCGGGTCCGGGACGGGCTTCACGCTCACCGTCGACGGCCAGGTCAGCTACCCGTTCGACATCGCGGCCGGGCTCTACGACGGCCTGCGCGCCGACGCGATGTCGTTCTTCTACCAGCAGCGCAGCGGCATCGCGATCGACCCTGCGCTGGCCGGCGCCGCCTATGCGCGCCCGGCCGGCCACCTCGGTGTGGCGCCGAACAAGGGCGACACGTCCGTGCCCTGCCAGGCCGGGGTCTGCGACTACGCCCTGGACGTGCGCGGCGGCTGGTACGACGCGGGTGACCAGGGCAAGTACGTGGTCAACGGCGGCATCGCCACCTGGCAGCTGGTCAACTCCTTCGAGCGGGCGCAGCGGCAGGGCACGGCGGCCGCCGCGGGCGACTCCACGCTGCGGGTGCCGGAACGCGGCAACGGCGTCCCGGACGTGCTCGACGAGGCACGCTGGGAGCTGGACTTCCTGATGCGGATGCAGGTGCCGGCGGGCAAGCCGCTGGCCGGGATGGCGTTCCACAAGATCCACGACGCGCAGTGGACGGGTCTGCCGACCCGCCCCGACCAGGACGGCCAGCAGCGCGAGCTGCACGCACCGTCCACCGCCGCCACGCTCAACCTGGCGGCGACGACGGCCCAGTGCGCCCGGGTCTACGCCCCGTACGACGCGGCGTTCGCGGCCCGCTGCCTCGATGCGGCGAAGCGGGCCTGGGCCGCCGCGAAGGCCGATCCGAACGTGCTCGCCCCCGGCAGCGACTCCACCGGCGGCGGCGCCTACGACGACGCCCAGGTGGGCGACGAGTTCTACTGGGCCGCGGCGGAGCTGTTCGCCACCACCGGGGAGTCGCAGTACCGGGACGCGGTGACCTCCTCGCCGTTCCACAGCGGTCCCGCCGACGCGTTCTGGTGGGGCGGTACGGCGACGCTCGGCCGGATCACCCTGGCGACGGTGCCCGGTGTCGCCCTGCCCGCCGACGACCTGGCCCGGCTGCGTGCCTCGCTGGTCACCGCGGCGGACGGCTATCTCGCCACCATGGCGGGCCAGGGCTATGCCGTCCCCTTCGGGGCGGACGGGTATGTGTGGGGCTCCAACAGCTCGGTCGCGAACGACGCCGTCACGATCGCCGTCGCGTACGAGCTGACCGGCCAGAAGCGTTACCGGGACGGCGCGTTGGAGTCGCTGGACTACCTGCTCGGCCGGAACGCACTGAACCGGTCGTACGTGACCGGCTACGGCGAGCACGCCTCGGAGAACGAGCACCACCGGTTCTGGGCGCACGAGAACGACGCCTCGCTGCCGCACCCGCCGGCCGGCTCGTTCGCCGGCGGGCCGAACTCCGGTCTCCAGGACCCGGTCGCGCAGGCTCAGTTGGCCGGATGCGCGCCCGCGAAGTGCTATGTCGACGACATCGGCTCCTACTCCACCAACGAGGTCGCGATCAACTGGAACGCGCCGCTGGCCTGGCTGGCCGCGTTCGCCGCCGACCAGGGCGGCAGCCGCCCGCGGCCGGCCCCGCGGGCGGTGGCCGATCCGGCCGCGGTCACCGTGGCCGAGGGCTCCTCGGCCACGGTCGGGATCCGGCTCTCGGCCGCGCCCGCACAGGACGTCACCGTGGCAGTGGCGCGCGCCTCCGGCGACCCGGATCTGTCGGTCGCCGCGGGTGCCTCGCTGGTCTTCACCCCGGCGAACTGGGCGACCGCGCAGCAGGTGCGGATCGCGGCGGCGCAGGACGCCGACGCGGCCAACGGCACCGCCTCGTTCTCGGTCGGCGGGCCGGGGGTCGACGGCACCGCGTTCACCGCCACCGAGGCGGACGACGACGGTGTGCCGCCGACGGCCCCGTGCGCTGTCGTCTACCACGTCGACAGTGCGTGGAACGGCGGCTTCACCGCGACCGTGACGGTGCGCAACACCGGCCGGGCCACGGTGGCCGGCTGGACGCTCGGCTGGACGTTCCCCGGCGATCAGCGGATCACCAACGCGTGGAACGCCACGGCCGCGCAGAGCGGCGCCGCCGTCACCGCCGGGGACGCCGGCTGGAACGGCACGCTCGCCCCCGGCGGAACGGCGAGCTTCGGCTTCCAGGCGAGCTCGGCCTCCGGCGCCGGCACCGCCCCCACCGCGTTCACCCTGAACGGCGCGGCCTGCGGCTGACCTCGGACCGCCGCCCGGCACGCCCTTCGCGGGGCGTGCGGGGCGGGCGTCAGCCGGCCCGGACGGCCGCGGCCACCGCTTCCTCCGCCGCGGCGTCCGGCAGCAGGTGGCGCCGGAGGAAGGCGACCGACTCGCCGATGAGGGCGTCGATGTCCGCGGCGCCCTCGAAGCAGTGGTCGGCGCCGGGCACGACGCGCAGTTCGGAGCTGTTCCCGGCCTCCCGCATCCGCTCGTGCAGGCGGCGGCTGTGCGCGGGTGGCAGCTGCCGGTCGTCCGCGCCGTGCATCAGCAGGAAGGGCGGTGCGCCGGGCCGCACCTGGTGGACGGCGCCCGCCTGCCTCGCCAGTTCGGGGCGCTCGGAGGGCCGGCCGCCGAGCAGCAGCGCCACCGGCGAGTCCGGTGTGTCGACACCGTCGGCCAGCGGGTCCGTCATCGGGTACCAGAGGACGGCCGCGGCGGCCCGGTCGTCGGCGAGCGCGGCCAGGGCGGCCAACGTGGCGCCCCCGGACTCGCCCCCCATCCCGCTACCGCGGCCCTCCAGGCCGAGTTCGCCGGCCCGGTCGGTCAGCATCGCGACGGCCGCCCGGACGTCGTCGAGCTGGGCCGGGAAGCGGGCCTCGCCGGACAGCCGGTAGTCGATCGTGGCACAGGCCAGCCCGGCGGCGTTGAGCCGGCGGAAGAGCGAGCCGGGTGCCAGGGTGTCCGGCAGGTAGCGGCGGTCGCCGCCGAGGAAGGCGCCGCCGTGGATCCAGACCACCACCGGTACCGGCCACGGCCGCCGCGGCCGGTGGAGGTCGAGCAGCAGCGGGCGGTGGCCCGGGACGAGTGCGTACGTGATCCCCTCGCGCCGCGCGGCTGCGGGCCGTTCGGCGCCGGGGCCGAACAGCCCCGGCGGCAGGTCCTCGGACACGGCGACCCCCTCGGATCCGGTGTGCATCCCGCGGGCCGGCCGGCAGCTGCACCGGTCGGCGGGATGCTCTGCGCCGGTGGGCCGAACGTACGTCAGGAGGGGCGATCGTGCAATAAATCGATCGCCTGACGGAATTTCACTGCACAGGCGAGCAAGAACGCCAATACCCTCATCGGGGCGGGGTGGTCAGTACGGGATCCCCAGCCGGTCGGCCGCCTCGCGGACCGGGCCGGCCCCGCGGGAGCGCCGGACGGCGGCGAGAACGGTCTCGGCGGCCATCGGGTGGGCGCGGACGACCTGCGGTGCGAGCCGGTCCGCGGCGAGGAGTTCCCGGACGGCCGCGGTGTCGTCCCCGGCCCGGGCCTGCGCCCGGGCCCGGTCGATGCCGTGCCGGGCGCGCCGGGCAGCGGGCAGCCGGCCGAGCGGGGCATTGGCGACGGCGTCCAGGAGGTCGGTGTCGCCGCCGAGTTCGAGCCCGGCATGGACGGCGTGAACGGCGTGCTCGGCGGCGCAGAAGTCGGTCTGATGGCGCGGCTCGGCCCCCGCCCGGTCCGCCGCGGTGGCCGCCTCGCCGAGGTGGGGGGCGGAGTCCGCCTGCGACCCGCGCTGGGCGGCCAGGACGGCGCCGACCAGGTGCAGGGTGCCCCACACGCTCCACGCGCCGGGGGCCCGGCCGAGCAGCGGGTCCGTCCGGTCGAGTCCGGAGGCGACCAGGCGGTCGGCCTCGGCGGTCGCCCCGGCCGCCGCGCAGATCTCCGCCCGGAGCCACTGCACGGCGGCGGCCGCCACCGGGTCACCGGTCACGGCCGCGGCGCGGGCGGACTCGGCTGCGGCCAGCGCGGCCAGGTCGGGATGGCCGAGGCGCTTGGCGAGGACGGCCGCGGCGTGCGCGGCCTCGGCGAGCAACTGGTGCACGGCGGCCCGGTCGGCCTCCGGCGCCACCGCGGCGGCGGCGCGCAGATCGTCCAGCAGCGACGGCAGGTCGCGGGCGAGCCGGTCGTGGCGGCCGTCGCGCCGCAGCCGGTCGGCCTCGTCCGTCCGGCGGCGCAGGTCGTCCGGACCGGCCGGCCCGCCGACCCGGTCGAGGACGTCGGCGTCGGCTGTCGGGCCGGTGTCCGACTGGCCGCGGAGCAGGGCGCGCCGCAGGGCCGGGAGCGCCAGGTCCGCGGCGCGGGTGTGCGGGTCGCCGGCGCCGCCCGGCCGGCCGAGCAGGTCGGCGGGGTCGGCGCCGAGCGCCTCGGCGAGGGCGTGGACCATCGTGTACCGGTCCAGGCGGCGGCTGCCGGACTCGACCGAGCGCAGCCACGCGGCGTCCCGGCCGACCGCCTCGGCGACCTGCCCGTGGGTGAGGCCGAGGGCCTCCCGGCGGAGCGCGACGCGCCGGCCGATGAAGAGCCGAGCTTCCAACGGGACCCTCCCCCGGTCGGTGGCCCTACCCCGAGGTAGGCCTGACCACCGTAGGCCGCACCGACCGGGCCGCCGGGGACGCCGCGGACGTGTCGCCCGGGCGTCCGGCGGCTCCGGCGGCCGGGTCACCGGTGGGCGTCGACCTCGGCGAGGTAGCGGGCCCGGGTGGCGTCGTCGAGGAAGGCCGCCTCGAAGGAGTTCCTGGCCAGGGTGCGGACCTGGTCGTCCGTCAGCCCGAGCGCGGCCGCGGTGCCGGTGAGGTTCTCGTCCACGTACCCGCCGAAGTACGCCGGGTCGTCCGAGTTGACGGTGGCGAGCAGACCGGCGTCGAGCATCCGGCGCAGCGGGTGGTCGGCGAGGGTGTCGACGCAGCGGAGCCGGACGTTCGAGAACGGGCAGACGGTGAGCGGGATGCGCTCGGCGGCCAGGCGGGCGACCAGCTCGGGGTCCTCCAGCGAGCGGATGCCGTGGTCGATCCGCTCCACGCCGAGCACGTCGAGGGCCTCGCGGACGTACTCCGGCGGGCCCTCCTCGCCGGCGTGGGCGACCAGGTGCAGGCCGAGTTCGCGGGCGCGGGCGTAGGCCCGGGCGAACTTCGCGGGCGGGTTGCCGACCTCGGCCGAGTCCAGGCCGACGCCGGTGATCAGGTCGAGGTACGGCTCGGCGGCCGCGAGCACGGCGAGCGCCTCGGACTCCGGGCGGTCGCGCAGGAAGCAGAGGATGAGGCCGGTGGTGATGCCGTACTGCTCCTCGCTGCGGGCCAGGGCGGCCGACAGTCCCTTGATGACGGTGTCGAACGACACCCCGCGGCCGAGGTGCGCCTGCGGGTCGAAGAAGATCTCGGCGTGCCGGACACCCTGCTCGCGCGCCCGGTCCAGGTAGGCCTCGGCGAGTTCGGTGAAGTCCTCCGCGGTCAGCAGGACGTCCATCAGCCGGTAGTACAGGTCCAGGAAGGACTGGAGGTCGTCGAACCGGTAGGCCGCCCGCAGCTGGTCGGCGTCCTCGTACGGGAGGTCGACGCCGTTGCGGTCGGCGAGCTTGATGGCGAGGTCGGGCTCCAGCGTTCCTTCGATGTGCAGGTGGAGCTCAGCTTTGGGTATCGGCATCCGGTGATTCTACGGAATGAATTCCTTCGTTTGTTCGGCCCACTCCGGCGCAGCGCCGTCGGCCGGCCGGCCGTCCCGGAGCGCGGCCGGGGACGGCGGGTGCAGCGTGATGTCCGCGTGGAGGTGGGCGGCGTCGGAACCCCCCCCCCCCTACGATCTCAGGCCCGCGCGGTGCCGTGGGAGCCACGCCGCCGGGG
>NZ_JBHWBW010000104.1:19550-20147 GCF_042735675.1 Kitasatospora sp. NPDC059571 | reverse complement strand
GTCGGCTTCTCGGGGGGCCGCTATATGGTCGCCTGTCATCCGGACGCCCCCACCGTCGAC
The DNA here is from genome assembly GCF_042735675.1 of Kitasatospora sp. NPDC059571. Classification (NCBI taxonomy): domain Bacteria; kingdom Bacillati; phylum Actinomycetota; class Actinomycetes; order Kitasatosporales; family Streptomycetaceae; genus Kitasatospora; species Kitasatospora sp. NPDC059571. Next base: position 20,087 of record NZ_JBHWBW010000104.1, on the reverse strand, counting down.
CATCTGATGCTCGCCACCCGCCTGATGGTCGTGGACGGCTGGATTGGACGCGGCGGCGGCCGCTCGGAAGCGGGTTACCGGTGTGTATCATCGGCCGCAGGGCGGTCATCCAGCCCGGCCGCTCGTTCGTGCTCGTACATCCGAACTGCAAGAAGGACGAGGTCCCGCGGTGAAGAAGCTCCTCCTGGTCGCCCTGGTCGCCCTCGGCGGCTTCTTTGTCTACCGTCAGGTCCAGGCGGACCGCGCCGAGCAGGACCTGTGGACCGAGGCCACCGACCCGGTCCCGGCCGGTCGCTGAGACCCCTGACGATCTCCGTCGGTTCCGCCCGGCACCCCCGGGCCGGGGCCGACCGGCGGCCCGCTCAGGATTTCCCTCCGGAGCGGGTACGCTAGTGCGCAGCGCACCGCGATCGTGCGCTGCTGCGGGGCTTTAGCTCAGTTGGTAGAGCGCTGTCTTTGCATGGCAGATGTCAGGAGTTCGAATCTCCTAAGCTCCACACACCGATCGGCAGCAGCCCGGGCGGACGGTAAACAGAC
>NZ_JBHWBW010000104.1:0-19540 GCF_042735675.1 Kitasatospora sp. NPDC059571 | reverse complement strand
TCACATTGAACCCCATAAAAATAAAAATAAACCACACCACCGATCCGGCCGATATCTTCATACCCCACGCCCCCCCGATCGTCGTTCCGGCCCGGTACCGGTCAGTGCGGCTTGCGCGGGTCGTGCGGCTTGGGCCGCTCGGTGTCCGGCTTGGACGGGGTCGGCGGGGCCGGCTTGGGCGTCGGCTCGGAGTCGCCGCCCGCCTGGTCGTGCGGAGCCGATCCGTTGACCGGCGCGGTGGCGGCGGGAGCGGGCGCGGACTGGCCGGGGTTGCCGCCGGCCGGCGCCGGCGGCTCGACCAGCCACTCCGGGTTGCTCTGCTTGCGCCACCACTGCCAGGCGAACACGCCGGCGCCGATGGCGACCGTGCCGGCCACCGCGAGGCCGGTGGCCCAGCCGCTGCGGTTCTCCTTCTTGATGTTCTTGGCGGCGAGCTCGCTGATCTCCGCCGAGGTCACGTGGCCCTGCAGCGCGGTCAGCGCGGCGGCGCTGCGCATCTGCGCCTCCTGGGCGGCCGGCACCACCGCGGCCCTCGCCCCGGAGATCTTGGGCCCCACGGTGACCCGGGCGGACTCGGCGGCCCGCTCGGCGGAGTGCTTGGCGGACAGCGCGGCCTCCTGGGCGCGGTGCACGGCCTTCAGGGTGGCCTCCTGCGCGGTGGGCGGCAGGGCGGCGAAGGCGTGCTCCAGCTGGGGCGCGACGCGCTTGTCGTACTGGATCCGGGCGGCCTGGGCGGCCGTCACGGCCCCGGCGCGGGCCTGGGCGCCGGCGGCGGCGGCCTTCGGCCCGATGGCCTCGATGGTGGGGCCCAGCCGGTTCCTGGCGTCGTCGGCGTACTGCAGTGCGGCCTTCTTGGCGGTGGCGGCATAGGGCGCCACGGTGTCCATGGTCCAGCCGGCGTTTTCTCGGGCTGAGTCCGAACGGGTCACTGGCTTCTCCTCCTCGGCGGCGTCCGTTATGCACATTTCCACCTGTTTGGAGATCATGCATCCCGTTGTCCCCCCGGGCACGCCGGACTGCGCCGTCCGGCGCCGTGCGTGGGATGATTCCCGCTGTCGAAAGAGACCGGAAAGAGGAGGGCACCTCGTGGCCCAGGACCTGACCGCCACCCTGAGGACCGATCACGGCGACATCGTGGTCAGGCTCTTCCCGAACCACGCCCCGAAGACCGTGGCGAACTTCGTGGAACTGGCCGAGGGCACCCGCGAGTGGACCGACCCGAAGACCGGCGAGAAGCAGGCGAAGCCCCTGTACGACGGCACCGTCTTCCACCGGGTGATCAGTGGCTTCATGATCCAGGGCGGTGACCCGCTCGGCAACGGGACGGGTGGCCCGGGCTACCGGTTCGCCGACGAGTTCCACCCCGACCTGGCCTTCACCAAGCCGTACCTGCTCGCGATGGCCAACGCGGGGCCGGGCACCAACGGGTCGCAGTTCTTCATCACGGTCGAGGCGACCGCCTGGCTGACCCGCAAGCACACCATCTTCGGCGAGGTGGCCGACGCCGCCAGCCAGGGCGTGGTGGACAAGATCGCGGCCGTGGCCACCGGCGAGGCCGACCGCCCGCTGCAGGACGTCGTGATCGAGTCGGTCGAGATCACCCGCGCCTGACCGCGGCGCAGTAGCCTGGACGGTCCCGGTGGCCCCCCGCGACGGGGCGGACACCGGGATCCGTCGTGTGAGGAAGGGACCCCGGATGCTGCCGGACGAGCCCGTACGTCCGCAGCCGGAGGGCACGGCACAGCTGCCGGGCTGCTACCGGCACCCCGACCGGGAGACCGGGATCGGCTGTGCGCGCTGCGGCCGGCCGATCTGCCCGGAGTGCATGGTGAGCGCCGCGGTGGGCTTCCACTGCCCGGAGTGCGTGCGCGGCGGGGCGGCCGAGGAGCGGTCGGTCAGGACGCGGTTCGGGGGGCTGCCCGCCGGGGACGGCGCGCTGGTCACCAAGATCCTGATCGGGATCAACCTCGCGGTCTTCCTGCTGACCGAGTACCTGAGCCCGGCGTGGGGGGTGCGGCTGGCGCTGCTGAGCGGCACCCAGCTGGGCGGCTTCCCGGTGCGGTACGGCGTGGCCTCCGGCCCCGACGAGTGGTACCGGCTGGTCACCGCGGTGTTCGTGCACTCGGGGCCGTTCCACATCCTGATGAACATGGTGTCGCTCTGGGTCCTCGGACCGCAGTTGGAGCGGGTGCTGGGCCGGGTGCGCTACCTGGCGCTGTACCTGGTGTCCGGGGTGGCCGGGAACGCCTTCGCGTACCTGATCGGCGGCGGCTCGGTGTACTCGGTGGGCGCGTCCGGTGCGATCTTCGGGCTGCTCGGGGCGACCGCGGTGCTCTTCCGGGCGACCAGGACGCCGCTGGGGCCGGTGGTGGCCCTGCTGGTGTTCAACCTGGTCATCACGTTCTCGGTGGCGGCGATCGACTGGCGGGCGCACGTCGGGGGCCTGGTGGCCGGTGCGGTCACGGCCTGGGGGCTGATGTACGCCCCGCGGGCGCGGCGCAATCTGGTGCAGGGGCTGACGGTGGCCGGGGTGCTGGGCGCTGCGGTGCTGATGGTGGTCGTGGAGACGGCCCGGCTCGGCTGATCCGGCGGCTCCCGGGGGACTGTTCGGTTGCGTTGTCCACAGTGCGCGCCGGGTTGTGCACAGCGGGTGCGGCCGGTGGCCTGCGAATGGTCGGTCTACGCGCGTCTCGCTGCGGAATGTTGAATTCCGGAAGAATCGGCGGGCGCTCGGGGCGGGAATGCCGCGGCATGTTATCCACAGGCTGGGGATGGTTTTCCCCAGTGTGGATAACCGTGTGGATAAACCTACGAGCGGTTCGTCCGGGACACCGAAACGCCGCCCCGGACCTGCCCGGGGCGGCGTCGGCGGGACGGAACGGCTACTTCCACTGCGTGGAGACGCCGAAGCCCGCCGCGATGAAGCCGAAACCGGCCAGAATGTTCCAGTTGCCCCAGCTGTGGACCGGCCAGTCGCCACTCGTCACGTAGTAGGTGACGATCCACACCAGGCCGATCAGGAAGAACGCCAGCATCAGCGGAGCCACCCAGCTCCGGCCGGAGCTGATCTTCACGGCGGTGGTGGCCGGAGGCGTGTAGTCGGCCTTCTTGCGGACTCGAGACTTCGGCACGAGAGGTTCTCCTGTCGATGCGCTGTGACCGCGCGGTGTGCAGCGGGGCGGGCGGGTTGTGGGGGCCGGTCCGTGATGAAGCACTGCTCCGCACATGCCACCGGCGTCCGTTAGCGTAGTGGCTCGCCGGGTCTGAAGGAGATAAGGGTACGGTGCCGAATTCCACGATTCCCCCGCTCCCGGGCTCGCCGCGGCCGCGCCGCACCCGAATTGTCGGACGTGCCCTGACCTGCACGGTTTTCACGCTGGCCGGACTGCTCTTCTACGTGAGCGCCCGCACGGCCCACGGCACCGACCTGCGCACCGACGCCTCGCTGCTGCGGCTCGGCGACGTCATACAGCAGCGCTCCACCCAGAACCAGCAGATCCAGGCGCAGATCGGCGCCCTCCAGGACCGCGTCGAGGGCCTCGCGCAGCAGCAGGGCCGGACCCCGTCCGACGCCGCCCGGCTCGGTGCCCTGCAGCAGTCGGCCGGCCTGGAGCCGCTGCGCGGCCCGGGTCTCACGGTCACCCTCAACGACGCCCCGCCGAACGCCACCGCGCGGATCCCCGGCGTGCCCGAGCCCGGCGTCAACGACCTGGTCATCCACCAGCAGGACGTCCAGGCCGTGGTGAACGCCCTGTGGCGGGGCGGCGCCGAGGGCGTCCAGGTGATGGACCAGCGGCTGATCGCGACCAGCGCCGTCCGCTGCGTCGGCAACACCCTGCTCCTCCAGGGCCGGGTGTACTCGCCGCCGTACGTGATCAGGGCGGTCGGCCGCACCGATGCGCTGCGCTCGGCGGTGGACGCCGACCCGGCGATCCGCAACTACCTGCAGTACGTCGCCGCCTACGGGCTCGGCTGGAAGGTCCAGGAGAACCAGGACCTCGCCGTGCCGGCCTACGCCGGATCGGTGGACCTGAACGCCGCCGACGGCGGCTGAGGCCGTCCAAGGGGCCGATTCGCGCCGTACCGGGGCGGCCCGGCGTCTAGTCTGGTCTCCGGCCTTGAAACCCGAGGAGCACCATGTACGGCTGGATCTGGCGGCATCTGCCGGGGAACACCCTGGTCCGCGCGGTCATCGCGCTGCTGCTGGTCCTCGGGGCGGTCTTCGTCCTCTTCACCTACGTCTTCCCGTGGGCCGAGCCGCTGATGCCGTTCAGCGACGTCACCGTGGACAACGGCGGCGCCGGCTGACCCCGGCGGGTGCCGCCCGCCGCCGTCCGGTCCGAACTCAGCCCGACCCGCACTCCAGGAGTAGCACCCATGAGCTCCGCCACCGGTTCGCCCCGGATCCTCGTGGTCGACAACTACGACAGCTTCGTCTTCAACCTCGTCCAGTACCTCTACCAGCTGGGCGCCACCTGCGAGGTGGTGCGCAACGACGAGGTGACGGTCGGGCACGCGGTCCGCCGTGCCGGGGACGAGGGCTTCGACGGGGTGCTGCTCTCCCCCGGCCCCGGCACGCCCGAGGAGGCCGGGGTCTGCGTGGAGATGGTCCACCACTGCGCCGCGGCCGGGCTGCCGGTGTTCGGGGTCTGCCTCGGCCTGCAGTCCATCGCGGTCGCCTACGGCGCCGTGGTCGACCGCGCACCGGAGCTGCTGCACGGCAAGACCTCGCTGGTCGAGCACGAGGACGGCGGGGTCTTCGAGGGCCTGCCCTCGCCGCTGACCGCCACCCGGTACCACTCGCTGGCGGTGGAGCCGGGCACCGTCCCCGCCGAGCTGGTGGTCACCGCGCAGACCGAGAGCGGCGTCATCATGGGCCTGCGCCACCGTGAGCTCCTCGTGGAGGGCGTGCAGTTCCACCCCGAGTCGGTGCTCACCGAGGGCGGCCACCGGATGCTGGCCAACTGGCTCGCCGAGTGCGGCTTCCCCGAGGCGGTCGGGCGCTCCAGAGGGCTCGCCCCGGTGATCGGGCGGAGCTGACCGGATGACCGCGGTACGCCCGGAGGGGGGCGCGCAGCCGGGCCGGGGGGCGGACGACTGGGGTGTGTACCAGCCGGCTCCCCCGACGGGGCCCGCGGAGGACCGGCCGGAGGCCGCCGTGCAGGCGCCGCAGCCGGTGCTCGACGACCGGACGGTGCAGTTGCGGGTGGTGCCCGAGCAGGCGCCGGCGCCGGCCGGTGCAGAGCCGCAGGCCGCGCCGGGCGGCCGGGCCGAGCGCCGCAGGGCCGGCGGGCTGGGCGCCCCCGGCACCGGCAGGCGCCGGGCGGCCGGCCGCCAGGCAGCGCCGCTGCCGAGGCCCAGGGAGCGCCGCCGGGTGGTGGTCGCGCGGACGGTAGGCGAGGTGTTCATCACCCTCGGCCTGGTGATGCTGCTCTTCGTCGCCTACCAGCTGTGGTGGACCAACGTGCAGGCCGACGCCTCGGCGGACGCCGCGGGCCACCGGCTGGAGCAGCAGTGGAGCACCCCGCAGCCGTCGGGTGCGGCCACCCCGCCGGCCGGCGCCTTCGAGCCCGGCCAGGGCTTCGCGCTGCTGTACATCCCCCGGCTGGGCCTCAAGTACCCGGTCGCCGAGGGCACCGGCAAGCAGCAGGTGCTCGACAAGGGCCTGGTCGGCCACTACACCGGCACGGCGATGCCGGCCGACCGGGCGGGCAACTTCGCCGTCGCCGCGCACCGGACGACGCACGGTCAGCCGTTCCGGAAGATCGGCCAGTTGAAGCCGGGTGACACGATCGTGGTGGAGACCGCCACCACGTACTACACGTACCAGGTCGCCGGAGGCATCCCGGAGACGCCGCCGGGCAACGTCGGGGTCATCCAGGCGGTCCCCAAGGGCTCGCCGTTCACCCAACCGGGTCGTTACATCACACTGACGACGTGCACACCCGAGTTCAGTGCCCGGGGAAGGCTGATCGTCTTTGGCAGGATGGTCGACGAACGGCCGAGGAGCCAGGGCAAGCCCGCTGCGCTCACCGGCCAGTAGGTCCGAGGGGGGCCAGTCGCGCGGCGGAAGGCACCCCCGTGAGTCCTGTCGACAGCCCCGCCCCCGGCGGCCGGGTCCGGACGGCGGCCGCGGTGGCCGGCGAACTGATGATCACACTCGGGGTGCTGGTCGCCCTGTTCGCGGTCTACTCGCTCTGGTGGACGGACCTCGTCGCCGACCGGGCCGCCGACCGCACCGCGGCCGGGCTGCGCGGCAGCTGGTCCGCCCCGCCGCAGCCCGCCGGCGGGCACGTCCGGCCGGCCTCCGACGCGGTCGGCTTCCTGCACGTGCCGGCGATGGGCGCCGACTACCAGGTGGTGATCCGCCGCGGCACCGGCCCCGAGGTGCTGGACACCGGCGTCGCCGGCCTCTACCAGGCGCCCTACCCCTCGGCCATGCCCTGGGACCCGGTCGGCAACGTCACCCTGGCCGCGCACCGCGACGGCCACGGCGCCAGGTTCCACGACCTCGACCGGCTGGCGGTGGGCGATCCGGTCGTCATCGAGACCGCCGACCACTGGTACGTCTACCGCGTCGACGGGGTGCTGCCCCGGACGACCCCGGACGACGTCGGCGTGGTCGCGCCGGTGCCCCGGGGTTCTCCGTACACCGGCCCCGGCCGGTACATCACGCTCACCACCTGCACCCCCGCCTACACCTCGCTCTACCGGATGGCGGTCTGGGGCAGCCTCGCCAGGGTCGTGCCGATGGACGCGCGGCGAACCCCTCCGCAGGAGCTCGCCGCCCGGCCGGGGTGAGGCCCCGTCGGGGGCGTCCGCGACTGTGCACAGCCTGTGGATAACTCCTCGCGCCCGGTGCTGCGGGCCGGTCGGGCACGGGCCGCCTGACGTGCCGTTGGGCCGGACGGGTGGCTGACTGACCGCCTGGGGACAACCCTGTGCACAGCGGTCCGGAACGGCGGAAGGGGGGGGGGGGGGGGGGGGCAGGCCGCCCGGCGGGGCCCAACCCGGGGCCCCGGGGGGCGCCCGGCGGGCCGGGGCCGGCGGGGCCGCCCCCGATACCGTACTGCTCTGCCGGACTCAGTTGCCGGACGGGTCACCCGGCCCGGCGGGCCTGGTGGTGATGGTCACCGAGGTGCCGGCGTCCACCTGGGTACCGGCCCCGGGCGTGACGTTGACCACGATCGCCTTCGGGTCGGCCGGGCCGATCGGGGTGTAGCCGAGGCCGAGCTTGGTCAGCTGGTTGATCGCGTCCTTCAGCGTCAGGTTCAGCAGCGGCGGGACGGTGACCTTGTCGGCGAGCTTGCCGACCGTGATGGTGACCGTGCCGCCCTTCTTGAGCTGGCCGCCGGTCGGGCTCTGCTTCAGCACGACGTCGACCTGCGCCGGGTCGACGACCACCTGGGTCAGCACCTGCGGGTTGAGCTGGGCGTCGCTGATGGCCTGCAGGGCGTCGCCCTTGGGCTTGCCGACCACGCTGGGCACGACGCTCTTGCCGGTGCCGCCGGAGACCACCAGGGTGATCTTCGAGCCGGCCGGGGCCTTGCCGGTCGGCGAGTACGAGATGACCTTGTTCTGGTCGACGGTGTCGTCGTTCCTGGTCTGCGTCTCGACCGTGAAACCGGCCTGCTGGAGCTGGGCGGTGGCGGAGTCGGCGGACTGGCCGGAGACGTCCGGGATGTCGGTCTCCACCGGGCCGGACGACAGGTGCACCTTGATGACGGTGGTCTCGTCGATCTTGTTGCCGGCGGCCGGGTCCTGGGTGCAGACCTGGTCCTTCTGGATCTTGGCGTCCGGGCAGGCGACCGGGTCGGCGGCCTGGACGCTCAGCTTGGGGTTCTGCTGCTTCGCCTTGGTCTGGGCGTCGGCGATGCTCAGGCCCACCAGGTTCGGCGAGGTGGTCTGGCTGGTGCCGCTGCCGCCGCTGAGCATGGCCTGCACCACGAAGAAGGCGCCGACCAGCACCAGGACGGCCGCCACAGCGAGCACGATCCAGGAGGTGTTGCTCTTCTTCGGCTGGTTGGCGCGGCGCCGGCCGCCCTCGTAGCCGTCACCGTCGTCGTAGCCGCCGCCACCGCCGTTGCCGCCGTAGCCCTCCTGCGGGTAGCCGTAGCCCGACTGCGGGGAGCCGACCGGCGGCATCATCGTGGTCGGGCCGGCCGAGCCCTGCTGCGGCAGCAGGTTGGTCTGCCCGTACGGGTCGTACTGGGCGCCGCCCTGGTCGTAGCCGTAGCCGGCGCCCATGCCGTACGCGGCCGCCTGCTGGGCGGCGGCGACCGGCAGGCCGTCGAGGAAGCGCTCGATGTCGTCGCGCATCTCGTCCGCGCTCTGGTAGCGGTAGTCCCGCTCCTTGGCGAGGGCCTTCAGCACGATCGCGTCGATCTCGGGGCGGACCTCGGGGTCGAACGCGGACGGCGGCTGGGCCTCCTCGCGGACGTGCTGATACGCCACCGCCACCGGCGAGTCGCCGACGAACGGCGGGCGCACGGTCAGCAGTTCGTACAGCAGGCAGCCGGTGGAGTACAGGTCGGAGCGGGCGTCCACGGTCTCGCCCTTGGCCTGCTCCGGGGAGAGGTACTGGGCGGTGCCGATGACGGCCGAGGTCTGCGTCATCGTCATGCCGGCGTCGCCCATCGCACGGGCGATGCCGAAGTCCATGACCTTGACGTTGCCCTGCCGGGTCAGCATCACGTTGGCGGGCTTGATGTCGCGGTGGACGATGCCCGCCCGGTGCGAGTACTCGAGCGCCTGGAGGATGCCGATGGTCATCTCCAGCGCGCGCTCGGGCAGCAGCCGCCGCCCGGAGTGCAGCAGCTCGCGCAGCGTCGAGCCCTCGACGTACTCCATCACGATGTACGGGATGGAGATGCCGTCGATGTAGTCCTCGCCGGTGTCGTACACGGCGACGATGGCGGGGTGGTTCAGCGACGCCGCGGACTGCGCCTCGCGGCGGAAGCGGGCCTGGAACGAGGGGTCGCGGGCCATGTCGGCGCGGAGCGTCTTCACGGCGACCGTGCGGCCGAGCCGGGTGTCATGGGCCAGGTAGACCTCGGCCATGCCGCCGCGTCCGAGGACGCCGCCGAGCTCGTACCTGCCGCCGAGGCGACGAGGCTCTTCCATAGTTCCGACCCTCTCCCTCACCGGACGGTGAGGATGTGACGTAGGTGTCCCCGCACGCTCTGTGTGACGCTCTCCCGGCCGCCCCCGGTTCTGGCGGGGGCCGGTGCCGCGGTCGGACCGCGGCCGGGCCGCGGGTACACCCGCTGCTGGCGGATACGCTACCGGGCGAACCTGAGGCAGCCCGAACAGCCTGCCAGCTGAGACCAGACCGGTATGCACCGGAACGGCCCTGCTGTGACCAATCACGCAGGACGGTCACCCGGCGCTACCCCTTGACCACCGCCTCCATGATTCGCTTGGCGATCGGCGCGGCGATCGATCCGCCGCTGATCTCGCTGCTCTCGGCGGCGCCGTCCTCGACCACGACCGCGACCGCGACCTGCTTGTCGCCGGCCTTGGCGTAGGACATGAACCAGGCGAACGGCAGTCCGCTGTTGTCCTGGCCGTGCTGGGCGGTACCGGTCTTGCCGCCGACCGTCGCGCCGTCGATCTGCGCCTTCTGGCCGGTTCCGTTCTGCACCACCGACTCCATGAGCTGCTGGAGCTTGGCGGCGGTGGTGGGGGAGACGGCCTGGCTCAGCTGCTTCTCGGAGTGCTTGGAGACCACGGCCAGGTTGCCCGCCTGCTCCTGGTCGACCAGGTAGGGCTGCATCAGGCTGCCGTTGTTGGCGATCGCCGCGGCGACCATGGCCATCTGCAGCGGGGTGGCCCGGGTGTCGTGCTGGCCGATGGCGTCCATCGCGGTGCCGTCCGGCGTGGAGTTCTTCGGGAAGACGCTCGTCGACGGCCGGATCGGGATGTCCACCTGGGAGTTGTTGAAGCCGAACTTCTCGGCCTGGGCGCGGAGCTTGTCCTTGCCCAGGTCGGCGCCGATCTTGCCGAACACGGTGTTGCAGGAGAAGTCCATGCCGACCAGCAGCGTGGCGTCGGTGCAGGGCTCGGTCTCCGAGGCGTTCTTCAGCTCGGTCTTGGTACCCGGCAGCACGTACGGGTTCGGGGTCTGCGTCTTGTCGCCGGGATTCTGGAACATCCCGGTCTCGAAGGCGGCGGCCGCGGTGATCAGCTTGAAGGTCGAGCCCGGGGGATAGGTCTCGCGCAGCGCCCGGTTGAGCATCGGCTTGTTCGGGTCGGCCTCGAGGGCCTGCTTGGCGTTCGAGTCGGCCTGGGTGCTGCCGGAGAACGTGCCCGGGTCGTAGGACGGGGTGGAGACCAGGGCGAGGATCGCACCGGTCCTGGGGTCGATCGCGACCGCCGCGCCCTTCTTGTTGCCGAGACCCTCGAAGGCGGCCTTCTGGGCCTTGGCGCTGATGGTGGTGACGACGTTGCCGCCCTTCTTGTCGCCGCCCGTCAGCATGTCCAGGGTGTTGCGGAAGAAGAGCCGCGAGTCGGTGCCGGCCAGGATGCCGTCCTCCAGGGACTCCAGCTGGCTCGTCCCGAAGGCCTGCGAGGAGAAGCCGGTGACCGGGGCGTACATGGGGCCGTCGATCCAGCTGCGCTTGTACTTGTAGCGCAGGCCGTTGACGAAGTCGGAGCTGGTGACCGGCTGGCCGCCGACGATGATGTTGCCGCGCGGGTAGGCGTAGCGGTCGTACTTGTTGCGGTCGTTGTGCTGGTTGGTGGCCCAGGCGTGCGCCTGGACGCCCTGCACCCAGTTGGTGCGCACCAGCAGGGCGAGGACGAGGACCAGGCAGAAGATCGAGACCCGGCGGATGGGCTTGTTCACGTGCGGACTCCCTATCGGGCCGGGGCCGGGGCCGGCGCGGTGGTCGGTTCGGCGTCGAGGGCCGGGCGGCGGGCGCTGTCGCTGATCTTCAGCAGGATGGCGATCAGGCCCCAGTTGGCGACCACCGACGAACCGCCCTGTGCGAGGAACGGCATCGTCATACCGGTCAGCGGGATGAGGCCGGTGACGCCGCCGGCGACCACGAAGACCTGCAGCGCGAAGGCGGACGAGAGGCCGACCGCGAGCAGCTTGCCGAACGGGTCGCGGGCCGCGACCGCGGTGCGCAGACCGCGCTGGACGATCAGGCCGTAGATCAGGAAGAGCGCCATCATGCCGGTGAGGCCGAGCTCCTCGCCGAACGAGCCGAGGATGAAGTCGCTCTTGGCGGCGAACTGGATCAGCCACGAGCGGCCCTGGCCGAGGCCCGTGCCGGTGACGCCGCCGGAGCCGAAGGCCATCAGGGTCTGGCCGATCTGCTCGCTGGACTGCGCCGGCGGGTGCGGGCTGAACGCGGCCATCGGGTCGAGCCAGGCGTTGATGCGGGTCTTGACGTGCGGCTCGGCCATGGCGACCACGGTGGCGCCGCCGATCGACATGACCAGGCCGAAGACGATCCAGCTGGTCCGCTCGGTGGCGACGTAGAGCATCACCACGAAGAGGCCGAAGAACAGGAAGGAGGAGCCGAGGTCGGTCTCGAAGATGAGGATCAGGATCGACAGCAGCCAGACCACGATGATCGGGCCGAGGTCGCGGCCGCGCGGCAGGTACAGCCCCATGAAGCGGCGGCTGGCCAGTGCCAGGGCGTCCCGCTTGACCATCAGGTAGCCGGCGAAGAACACCGTCAGGATGATCTTGGCGAACTCGCCGGGCTGGATGGAGAAGCTGCCGATGTGGATCCAGATCTTGGCGCCGAAGTCGCCGGCCCGGGCCGGGAAGAAGGCCGGGGCGGCGAGCAGGACGAGGGCCACCGCCATGGAGATGTAGGTGTAGCGCTGGAGGATCCGGTGGTCCTTCAGCAGCACCATGACGCCGATGAAGAACGCGATGCCCAGGCCCGACCACATCAGCTGGTTGGCGGCCGCCGGGTAGTTGCTGGCGAGCAGCTTGCCGGCCTTGTCCAGCCGCCAGATCATCACCAGGCCGAGCCCGTTGAGCAGGGTGGCCAGGGGTAGCAGCAGCGGGTCCGCGTAGGGCGCGTAGCGCCGCATCAGCAGGTGCGCGACCACGGCCAGGGCGCCCATGCCCAGCCCGTAGGCGAGCATTCCGGCGGGCAGCGTGCCGTCCATGGCCAGGCCGACGTTGGCGTAGGCGAAGACGGGCAGCAGCACCGCGAACGCGAGCATGGCCAGCTCGGTGTTGCGCCGGTTGGGCGCGTTCTGCGGCGTGATGGTGGTGTTGGCGCGCCGGGCGCTGCGTTCGGTGGGGCTGCTGTTGCTCAGGTCAAAGGTGCTCACGTGTAGGCCGCTCCCCGACGGCTGAGTCCCCTGGCGGGGGTCGGTGCTACTTGGCCGGGCAGGAGGCCGCCAGCTGCTTCTCCTGCTCGGTGAGTTCGGGCGTGGTGCCGGGGTTCCCGGTGCTCAGGGTGCCGGTCGTCGGGCTGCGGGTGGGGGTGGGGGTGGCGGTGCCCTCGGTGCGGACGGCCGCCGTGGTCAGGGTGGTCGCGGTCGCGGTCGGGGACGGTGTGGCGCTCGCCCCCGGGGTCGCCCCCGGCTGCGGTGTGGCCGTCCCGCCGGGCGTGGCGCCCTGGGAGACCTTCTTGCAGACGGCGGCCTGGGCGCTCAGGGTGCGGACCTGGTCGCGGGCGTCCGCCAGGCTCTTGGCCTGGATGGTCTTGCTCACCTGCGTCCGCTGGTAGTCCGGCAGGAACTTGAGTTCGACGTCGGCGTGCTTCTCGTACACCGAGGACAGGCTCAGGCCGGCCAGGCTCTGGTTGAGCCCGCGGTAGACCGCGACGCCGTCGCCGTCCGCGCCGACGTAGTACTGGTCCTGCGTCCAGCGCCAGCCGAGGTACCCGCCGCCGCCCAGCAGTCCGAGGACGACCAGCGCGGTGAGGGTGACCTTGAGCCCGCGGCCCTTCTTGCGGCGCCGCGAGCGGCCGCCCTCCTCGTAGCCGTCGTAGGCCTGCTCGTCGGCCGGGCCGAAGGAGCCGTGCGGCTCGCCGTAGCCCTCCTGGTAGCCGTCGGCGTAGCCCTCCGCCGGGCCGAAGCCCGGGGCGGTGTCGTAGCCGTCGGCGGGGCCGAAGGCGCCCTGCGGGGCCTGCGGGCGCCCCAGGCCGGCCGCGCGGCCGGCCGGGGTGTTCAGCAGGCCGGGGTCGCCGTGGTGCGGCGGCGCGTCGGCGACGGCGCCGACCACCACCGGGATGTCGGCGGCCTGGCCGCTGAGGGTGTCGCTGGCGCCGACGTCGATGACGTCCGCGACGATGCAGGTGATGTTGTCCGGGCCGCCGCCGCGCAGCGCCAGCTGGATCAGCTCCTGGACGGTCTGCTGCGGGGCGTAGTAGCTCCCGAGCGTCTCCTCCAGGGTCTGGTGGCTGACCGGGCCGGACAGGCCGTCGGAGCAGATCAGGTAGCGGTCGCCGGCCCGGACCTCGCGGATCGACAGGTCGGGCTCGACCTGGCCGCGGCCGTCCAGCGCGCGCATCAGCAGCGAGCGCTGCGGGTGGGTCTCGGCCTCCTCGGGCGTGATCCGGCCCTCGTCGACCAGGCGCTGCACCCAGGTGTGGTCCTGGGTGATCTGGGTCAGCGAGCCGTCCCGCAGCAGGTAGGCGCGGGAGTCGCCGATGTGCACCATGCCCATCCGCTGGCCGGTCCACAGCATCGCGGTGAGGGTGCAGCCCATGCCCTCCAGCTGCGGGTCCTCCTCGACCATCTGCCGCAGCCGGTCGTTGGCGCCCTGGACGGCGTCGCCGAGCAGGGTCAGCAGGTCGGCGCCGGGGATGTCCTCGTCGAGGCGGACGATCGAGCCGAGCACCTCCGAGGAGGCGACCTCGCCGGCCGCCGCGCCGCCCATGCCGTCGGCGACGGCGAGCAGCCGGGGACCGGCGTAGCCGGAGTCCTCGTTCCCCTCCCGGATCAGGCCCTTGTGCGAGCCGGCGGCGAAGCGCAGCACGAGGCTCATGCGGTCGCCGCCTCCTTCCCGGCCTGCTCGGTGGGGACCATGCCGCGGGCGCGCACGGCAGCGGCAGCGCGGTGCCCGCGCTCCCGGCTGGTCTTGGACGGGGTGGTGTCCCTCATGCGCCGCTACTTCCGCAGTTCGATGACGGTCCGGCCGATTCGGATCGGCATGCCCGGCTGGAGCGGCATCGGCGCGGTGAGCCGCTGCCGGTCCAGATAGGTGCCGTTGGTGGAGCCTAGATCCTCCACCGTCCACTGCCCAGTCTGATCCGGGTAGATCCTGGCGTGACGGGAGGACGCGTAGTCGTCGTCCAGCACGATGGTCGAGTCGTGCGCGCGGCCCAGCGTGATCGTCTGCCCCTGCAGGGCGACGGTGGTGCCGGCCAGCGAGCCCTGCACCACGACCAGGTGGGTCGGGGCACCGCGGCGCTGGCGGGGCTGCGGCGGCGCGGCGGACCCGCCCTGCTGCGGCGGGCGCCCGCCGGACGCCGTGGCCGCGGGGGCGGCCCGGCGCGAGCTGCGCGGGTTCACCTTCGTGCCGAAGAGATCGCTGCGGATGACCTGCACAGCGACGATCACGAACAGCCACAGCACGGCAAGGAAGCCCAGCCGCATGACCGTCAGGGTCAGTTCTGACATGAGTGGCCCGCTCTACCCTTCGACCTGTCGGTAGACGATGGTGGTGGACCCGAGGACGATTCGGGAGCCGTCGCGGAGCGTAGCGCGCTGCGTGTGCTGCCCGTCCACCACGATGCCGTTGGTGGACCCGAGGTCGAGCACCATCGGGGGCGTCCCGGGCCTGATCTCGGCGTGCTTGCGCGACACCCCGGGGTCGTCGATCCGGATGTCCGCCTCGGTCGACCGGCCCAGCACGCAGGCGTTGCCGGTGATCTGGTGGCGGGTGCCGTTGACCTCGATCCAGCGCCGGGTGTTCGCCCCGCTGTGGCCCGCGCCCGGGAACGGGCGGACGTTGCCGCCGACCGCCGGCGGGTTCGCGGGCATCGCGGGCGGCGCCGCGGGCTGCGGCGGTGCGTTGTACGCCCCCGCGCCCGGCTGCTGCCACGGTGCGCCCGGCGCGGGCGTGGTCGGCCGGCGCTCGTAGCCGGGCGCGGCCGGCTGCTGGGCCGGCTCCTCGCCGGCCAGCGTGCGCGAGCGCACCCGGTACAGGCCGGTGTCGAGCTCGTCGGCCTGCTCCAGGGTGACGTTCAGCGGGCCCATGAAGCTGTAGCGCTGCGCGTCGGCGTACTCGCGGACCATCCCGGCGAGCTCCGTGCCCAGCTGCCCGGCGTACGGGCTGAGGCGCTCGTAGTCGTGCGGGCTGAGCTCCACGATGAAGTCGTTCGGGACGACCGTGCGGTCGCGGTTCCAGATGGTGGCGTTGTTGTCGCACTCGCGCTGGAGCGCGCCGGCGATCTCCACCGGTTGGACCTCGGACTTGAACACCTTGGCGAAGGTGCCGTTCACGAGACCCTCGAGCCGCTGCTCGAACTTCTTCAGGACTCCCACGGGGCACCCCCTTCCAGGGCGTCGGCCGGGCCGCGCTCGCGGGCCGGGTTGCGGTTTTCCGTACTGATCGTATCCACGTCGGGCCCATCCGTACGGTTCCCCGTGGACGTGGTCCCGGGGCGTGAGACCCGGCACACGGCCCGTCCGGGCCGGGTCCGGGTACGGAGGGTGCCGAGCGGGCGGCAAGCGAGGGCTACCCGCACCGGGCCCTCCGTACCCCTCGGTCACCCGTTCACCGCCCCGCCGGAGAGCGGGTCCGCCGGGTGGCAGGAGAACGGATTCGGAGGTAGCCCGGAGGCCGTGCTAATGTTTTCCACGTCGGAAGGGGCGCCCGAGAGGGAGCCGGACGGAAGACCGAGCGAGATACGGTAAGGTTCTCGTCAGGTCGGAAGAGCGGCAAGCATCTTACGACAGCACCCATGCGCGGGTGGCGGAATAGGCAGACGCGCTGGATTCAGGTTCCAGTGCCCGAAAGGGCGTGGGGGTTCAACTCCCCCCTCGCGCACAGCGAAGCCCCGCAGATCTTCGGATCTGCGGGGCTTTCTCGTGTCCGCACATCTGCGGGCCGACGGCCCCTCTCCTTGGCCCCGGTGTTGTCGGGCGTCCGCCAAGGTCTCCGACTGATAACGGCAGGCGCCCCCGAACCGATTCTGTCGTGGGCTGCTGATAAAACATCTTCTGGAAATTCCGTTCGACGGATCGCGGAAATGTCCGATTTGGTCCTGCTGGTGCCAACTCGGGGGTCTCCACGGGGGGTTGTACACGGGGGTTGGGCCGGAGATTCGCCGCTGCGCGGCTGACCAGGCCTCTTTCTTTGTAGTCGTGGAGACGCGCGTCGTTCTGTCCGGAATTCCACCCATATCCGCAGCATTGTCATCCCAAGGAGATCGCGGATGCTCGACCCGTCGGGTCCGATCCGGACGCCACGTACCAGGGGGATAGGACGCGGGACCACTCTCGCCGTCGTGACCGCAGCCCTGGTCGCGGGTGCCGGTCTGCCCACCATCGCGACCGCGCAGGCCGAGTCGATCGCGCCCAAGCGCCTCGGCTCCGCCCCCGTCGTGCCGAAGGGAGCGGTGAAGACCGCCGCCCCGGCCGACAGCACCCAGCTCGACCTCAGCGTCACCCTGCAGCCGAAGGACCAGGCCGCGCTCTCGACCTTCGTCGGAGCGGTCTCCAACCCGTCCTCCCCGCTGTACAAGCACTACCTGAACACCGGTGAGTTCGGTCAGCGCTTCGGTGCCGACCCGGCCACCGTGGCGAGCGTCCGTGCGGCGCTCACCGCGGCCGGCCTGCACCCGGGCGAGGTGGGCGCCAACGGCCTCACCATCCCGGTCAGGGCCACCGTCGCCGAGGCGAAGAAGGCGTTCAGCACCGACTTCGCCGGCTACAAGCTGGCGGACGGCTCGGCCGCCTACGCCAACACCCAGGCCCCGGCCGTCCGCGGCGACCTGGCCGGCAAGATCGCCGGCGTGGTCGGCCTGGACACCACCGCGACCTACAAGCCGCACTCCGTGGTGAAGCCGAAGGCGACGTTCAGCGCCGCGGTCAACGGTTCCGAGCAGGCGCGCAACATCGGGGCCAGCCCCGCACTGTGCAGCACCTGGAAGAACATCATGACCGGCGCCGGCTACACCGACGGCACGGACTACTACAGCTCGGGCGAGCTGGCCAAGGCCTACGAGCTCAACGGCCTGGCCGACGGCGCCTCCGGCTCCACGGTCGCCGTGCTCTCGCTGGAGAACTACGACTCCAACGCGGTCTCCGCGTACCAGTCGTGCAACGGCACCAAGGCCTCGGTCTCCAACATCCCGGTCGGCAGCTTCGTACCCGGCGCGCCGAACGTGGATGCCGGCGAGGGCGGCGAGACCGCGCTCGACGTCGAGACGATCGCCTCGCTGGCGCCCGGCTCGTCGATCCTGGTCTACCAGGGCGCCAACACCGGCCAGGGTGTCATCGACACGTACCAGAAGATCGTCAACGACAACCGTGCCAAGGTCGTCTCGATCAGCTGGGGCCGCTGCGAGGCCGAGCGCGACTCGGGCCGCGAGGCCACCATGAACGTGATCCTCCAGCAGGCGGCGGCCCAGGGCCAGTCCGTGCTGGCGGCATCCGGTGACGCCGGCTCGACCGACTGCCGCGGCTCCGGCCTCGGCAACGACACCCTGCTCAACACCGACAGCCCGGCCTCGCAGCCGTACGCGACCGGTGTCGGCGGCACCTCCCACTCGGGTCTGGGCGCCGTCTCGGCGGGCTCCATCTCGGTGTGGAACAACGGCTACGGCTTCGGCGGTGGCGGTGGCGGCGTCGACACCCGCTGGGCGCTGAACGACGCGGACTTCGCCTGGAACAAGAACAAGGCGACCGAGTACAGCAACCTCTGCGGTGCCGTCTCCGGCCAGACCTGCCGCCAGGTCCCGGACGTCTCCGCGCTGGCCGACCCGGACCACGGCTACCTGGTCTTCACCGACGTGTCCAACGGCTCCGTGCACGGTGCGGTCATCGGCGGCACCAGCGGCGCCGCCCCGCTGTGGGCCGCGCTGATCGCCGACGCCAACGCCTCGACCGCCTGCGCGGCCAACGGCCCGCTCGGTTACCTGAACCCGGCGCTGCACGCGCTGGCGGGCAACACGTCGGTCTTCAACGACGTCACCTCGGGCACCAACGACGTCGCCTCCGTGGGCCACTACTCGGCCGCCTCGGGCTACGACCTGGCCTCCGGCCTCGGTTCGCCCAAGGGCAAGTCGATGATCGCCGCGCTCTGCAAGGCGCTGCCCTCGCAGCCGGCCGGCACCTTCAACCCGGTGTCGCCCAGCCGCGTGCTGGACACCCGCAACGGCACCGGCGCCCCGACCGGCAAGGTCGCCTCGCGCGGCACGCTGCCCCTGCAGGTCACCGGCCGCGGCGGGGTGCCGGCGTCCAACGTGACCTCGGTCGTCCTGAACGTCACCGTGACCGGCGCCAACGGCGCCGGCTACCTGACCGCCTGGCCGTCCGGCAAGGCGCAGCCCGACTCGTCCAACCTGAACTGGACCGCCGGCCGCGACGTGCCGAACCTGGTCACCGTTCCGGTGGGCGCCGACGGCAAGGTCAACCTGTTCAACGGCTCCTGGAACACCTCGGTGGACCTGGTGGCGGACGTCTTCGGCTACTACTCGGCCGACAGCAACGGCTCCACGCTGACCCCGGCCGGCCCGACCCGTCTGCTGGACACCCGCAACGGCACCGGCCTGCCCGGCAACGTCGCGGCCAAGCTCGGCTCGAAGCAGACCATGAGCCTGGCGATCCCGGGCAGCGGCGTCACCGCGGTCGTGCTCAACACCACCGTGACCAAGACCAACGACCCGGGCTACCTGACGGTCTTCCCGTCGGGCCAGGCCAAGCCGGCCTCGTCCAACCTGAACTGGGTCAAGGGCCAGACGGTCCCGAACCTGGTGATCGTCCCGGTCGGCGCCGACGGCAAGGTCAGCTTCTACAACAACGCCGCCTCGCCGATCGACCTGCTGGCGGACGTGTTCGGCTACTTCACCACGGACGCCTCCGGCGGCAAGTTCCACAACGCCGGTCCGAAGCGCCTGATGGACACCCGCAGCGGCCTGGGCGCTCCCGCCCCGGCGGCCCTGGGCAACAGCCAGATCGTCCACCTGTCGCTCAACGACGGCGGCGCGCTCTCCGGCGCCACCTCGGTCGTGCTGAACGTCACGGTCACCGGCACCACCGCCGCCGGCTACCTGAACGCCTGGCCCGGCTACACCACCCGCCCGCTGTCCTCGAACCTGAACTGGGACGCTCCGGGCCAGACCATCGCCAACCTCGTGACCGTTCCGGTCCAGAACGGCGCGGTCGACCTCGCGGTCAACACCTCGGCCCACGTCATCGTGGACCTGTTCGGCTACTACAGCGCGAACTGACCGCAGGATCCGCTGAAGGCGGCGCCCCCCCCCACCCGGGGGCGGGGCCCCCTGGCCGACCCGGCGTTCCCCCCGGTCCCCCCCCCCCCCCCGTTGCGGCCCCCGGGCCCCGGCCTCGCGGGGCACGACGGCGATCGCCAGCGCCGAGTCGAGGGCCACCGGAC
>NZ_JBHWBW010000103.1:5974-20163 GCF_042735675.1 Kitasatospora sp. NPDC059571 | reverse complement strand
GAGAACATTCGTCCGCTGTAGTTCTTCTGCCACGGCACCCGCCCAGCAGCGAGGGGCCCGCACCGCGTACACGATGCCCGGTGCGGGCCCCTCGGCATTGCTCCACGACGCATTTCCCGGCCGTTCAGGCCCCCTGGCTCCGCCACCGGCGGCCATCCCCACGCGAGGCGTACAGCGCCGCGTCCGGATCGGCGCCCTGCCGTGACATCCACGGTTCGAGGATCTTCGCTCCTGCACTGCCGCGAGCGACGACCTGAGGTGACGTGCCGCACGGTTCCACCGTCCACGCCCCGCTCTTCACACTTTCGGCCCGTTCCCCGCGGCCTCCTGCCGGCGCCTTGCGCCGCGGAGCTCGTCGCGACGTGCCGCCCCAGGAAGGTTTCGTATGAACCGTTCCAGCCGCTCCTCGTACCAGAACGCCAACTCCCGCGCCTCGTCCTCCTCCCGCACCTCGTCCTCCTCTCGCTCCGGTGGCGCCTACGGATCCCGCTCCGGCGGCAGCTCCTTCTACGGCGACCGCCGCAGCGACGGTAAGGCCCGTCAGGGCTCATCCCCGCAGGGCGAGTTCGCGATGCCGGTCAGCATCACGCCGCCGCTCCCGGCCGTCGAAGCGTTCGATGAACTGGACATGCCCAAGGCCCTGCTCTCGACCCTGACCCGCCAGGGTGTCACCGCGCCGTTCCCGATCCAGGCCGCGACACTGCCGAACTCGCTGGCCGGACGCGACGTTCTGGGCCGCGGCCGCACCGGCTCCGGCAAGACCATTGCGTTCGGCCTCGCCGTGCTGGCCCGCACCGCCGGCCGGAAGGCCGAGCCGCGCCGGCCGCTGGCCCTCGTTCTGGTGCCGACCCGTGAACTCGCCCAGCAGGTCAGCGACGCTCTCACCCCGTTCGCCCACGCGGTACGGCTGCGACTGGCGACCGTGGTCGGCGGGATGTCGATCGGTCGTCAGGCGCAGGCGCTGAACCGCGGGGCGGAGGTCGTGGTGGCCACCCCCGGCCGGCTCAAGGACCTGATCCAGCGCGGGGACTGCCAGCTGGACGGCGTCGGCATCACGGTGCTCGACGAGGCCGACCAGATGGCCGACATGGGCTTCCTTCCCCAGGTCACCGAGCTGCTGGAACAGGTCGCCGACGGCGGGCAGACGATGCTGTTCTCCGCCACCCTGGACCGCAACGTCGACCGCCTGGTACGGCGCTTCCTCAACGACCCGGTCACCCATTCGGTGGACCCGTCCGCGGGGGCGGTCAGCACCATGGAGCATCACGTGCTGCACGTGCAGAACTCCGACAAGAACGCCACGATCGCCCACATCGCCTCCCGCGACGGCGGAGTCATGATGTTCATCGCGACCAAGCACGGCGCCGACCGCCTGGTGCAGGATCTGCTCGCCAACGGCGTGAGGGCCGCAGCCCTGCACGGCGGCAAGTCCCAGCCCCAGCGCACCCGCACCCTGGAGCAGTTCCGCACCGGCCAGGTGACCGCGCTGATCGCGACCAACGTCGCCGCCCGCGGCATCCACGTCGACGGCCTCGACCTGGTCGTCAACCTCGACCCGCCGAACGACCACAAGGACTACCTCCACCGCGGCGGACGCACCGCCCGGGCCGGACAGTCCGGCACCGTCGTCACGCTCGTCCTGCCCAACCAGCGCCGCGAAATGGCCCGCATGATGGCCACCGCCGCCATCACCCCCGTCACGACCAGGGTCAGCGCCGGCGACGAGGACCTGGCCCGCATCACCGGAGCCCGAGTACCCACCGGCGTGCCCGTCACCGTCCCCGTCACCGCTCCGACGGTCGAGCGGCGCAAGCGCAGCGCGGCCCCCCGCGCTCGACGCAGTCCCGCATCGGCCGGCCGGCGCCCGGGCGTGCGGCGGTCCGCCTTCGACGCGGCGGCCTGAGCAGCACGTGATCAGGACACTGACCCATCTCAGCAGGAGGTACGTTTTGACGCTGGTCCAGGTGCAACACCGCCCCGCGGTTGCCGCTCCCGCGCACAGGACGGCGACCGGCGCCGTGGACACGGACGGACCCCAGGTCTGTGACGACATGACCGTCGAGGTGGCCCTGTCCGTCCTCGCGGGCGCCCGCGTCGGCCACCTGCTCGTCTGCGACGACGACGGCCTGTGCACCGGACTTGTCACCCAGGCCCAGCTCGCCGCCGTCCGGGACAGCCCCGCCTACACGGACCAAGTCCAGCTGCGGGACATCTTCGGCCAGCCCGGGCAGTTCACGTCGCCCGTGACACCGGTGGACGAAGCCGAGCACGCCCTGCACCACCGCCGGTCCGCTGCCCGGCCCGGCCGCGACATCCAGGGCCGCGCTGCGGGTGTCCCCGCCCTTACCCGCTGAACCGCCTCGTCGCGGCAGACCATCCCCTTCTTCTCTGTGAGGCACCATGCGCTGTGTCATCGCCCGCTTCCCGTTCGACCTCACCAGGAGCGGCGTCCTGGAATCGATGAAGAGCATCAAGCCCGAGCAGGTCACCGGCGAGTCGGTGATCATCGGCCGCCGCGCCTACCCCGTCAAGCAGGTCGGCCAGGTCATCACCCGCCAGGACCGCCGCGATTTCAGCGCCGGTGAGGTCCTGCGGGCCATGGCCCAGCTCGGTTTCACCTGCCGCGGCC
This sequence comes from Kitasatospora sp. NPDC059571, assembly GCF_042735675.1. NCBI lineage: Bacteria > Bacillati > Actinomycetota > Actinomycetes > Kitasatosporales > Streptomycetaceae > Kitasatospora > Kitasatospora sp. NPDC059571. The sequence continues at coordinate 17,534 of NZ_JBHWBW010000103.1, read as the reverse complement.
TTCCCCGGACCGCCGCGCCCACCCGCTTCCTCGACCCGCTCCAGCAGGCCTCCGCCATGCTCGGCGTCCCCGGGGCGCCTGACGGACAGGCAGACGGGAGCCGCCATCGGAACAGAGGTGAGGATCCCACCGCGAGGTGAGGCGGCCCGTTCGGCGAACCCGACGAGGGTCCGGCCGCGTTCCCCGCGGTCGCGTACGGCTTTGAGGATGCCGGGGTGTGGTGCGCTGACTCGGCGCGGCCTGCGCCGACACCAGGTCCTTGAAGCCTGACCCGGAGCCCCGCCCCCCACCCGCAGGATCCCTCCCGACCTCGCAGGCCGGTCGGAACGCATTTCGGGCCGCCGCCCATGGTGGGTTCGGCATCGGCAGAGAGTATCCTGTGCATCACCGAAGGTATTTCGCATGCCGGCACTGGATTCTGGCGTCGTCTCCGGCGAACGGCTACGCCGTGTCCGGCCGCGGCCGGATCCGGAGACAGGGTCCTTCATCATGACCGCGACCTTCGATCGTGCGACAACGCCCGTGCCCCCGGAGCCGACGCTACGCCTGTCCCTCGCCCCTGCCGGCGTGCGCGCCGGCCGGTTGGACGGTGCCTGGTGGCCCCGGTCGCGTGATCTTCTCCTCGAACTCCCCTCCCTGGCAGCCGAACTCGATCAGCGGTGGGGCCGCGTCACACGGATCACCGTGAACCCGGCGCAGTGGCCGGTCGTTCCGCGGCGGATCCCGGTCGAGGGGCACGTCGTTCACGCGGGTTGGTTCACCGTGGAACAGGACGAGCACATGATCATGGTGTGTTCGTACGCACCGCGTCGGCTGAACCTGCTGGTCGTCCCGCCGTCGACGGACCGCGCCCGGGCCGCCCGGCTGATGTCCCTGGCTGCCGACCCCGTCAACACCCGGACGGCCGGCGCCCTGATCGCCGCGGAAGCCGCCGACGGTGCCGAAGCGGTCGGCGCTCCCGCGGCGTAGGCCCCCCGCTCGACCGAGCCATCGCCGTCCACTAACGGCTCAATCGGCGCCGTCTGTCCGGCCTTGCGTCAGCGCCCGGGCTCCGGATTCCCCTCGTGTCCGGTGGAACTCGGAGCGCGAGAAGGGCTGTGTCGTCGGTACTGCCGGGTGGCACGGCCCGCAGGATCTGCTCGCAGAACTCCTCCAGCGGGTATTCCGCCACGCTGGTGGCGTGGCGGCGCAGCTCTTCCAGGCCGGTCTCGAGGTCGGTGCCCGGGGCTTCGACGAGTCCGTCGGTGAACAGCAGCAGGGTCGAGCCCGCCGGTAGGTCCTCGGTGCCGGTGGGACGTCCGGGGTCTCCGCCCGCGCCGAGGACGAGCCCTTGGCCGGCGTCGAGGTAGCGGGCCGCGCCGCCGCGGGAGAGGGTTCCGGCGGCGGGGAGCAGCAGGGGTGGTGGGTGTCCGGCGCTTGTCCAGCGCAGTCGCCAGGGCCCGTTCGGGGACTGCTCGGCGTAGGCGAGGATCATGGTGGCCATGGGGACGTCGGTCAGACTCGTCATCGCGTCGTCGAGTCGCGCCACGACGGCGGCCGGCGCCTCGTGCCGGTCCCAGGCCAGAGCGCGAAGGATGTTGCGCAGCTGGGCCATCCGGGCGGCGGCCTGGAGGTCGTGCCCGATCACGTCGCCGATGACCAGCGCGGTCGCGCCGTCGCTGAGCGGGAAGGCGTCGTACCAGTCGCCGCCGACCCGCGAACCGGCCGGAGCCGGCTGGTAGCGGGCGGCCAGCTGCAAGTCCGGACCGCGCGGCAGCTCGGTGAGCAGGTGACGCTGCATGGCGGTCGCGATGTCACGCTGCTCGCCGAACAGGCGGGCATTGTCGATGGCCACCCCCGCCCGGTGACCGATGTCGGCAAGCAGTGCGAGCTCGCCGTCGGTGAACGGACGCCCCGCACCGGTGCGCACCGCCGTGATCGCCCCGGTGACCTCGCGGGCGCTGCTCAGTGGGACCACGGCGGCCGAGGTCGCGCCCAGGGCGCGCAGGAACCCTGCCTGGACCGCGGCGAGCGGGGCATCGGGCGGTTCGGCCATCTCCCGGGCACCGAGCACGAGGGGTTCGGCGCCATGCAGCACCTGTACCAGCGCCGACTGCGAGAGCGCCGTGGGTGGCGGCAGCGGACCCCTCCACGCCTCCAGGGTGGCGTCCCGTCCCGCCGGACCGAGGACGGCCACGCGGCGGATGTCACCCTCAGGGGTCCGCAGATCCACGGCCACCCAGTCCGCCAGCTCGGGGACGAGCAGCGGACCGAGAAGATCCACCGCTTCCTCGACGTCCAACGTCTCGGAGAGCACCCCGGTGATCGCGCCGACCAAGGTCAGCCGCTCGGTCAGGTCCTGCAGGAGGCTGACCTGGGAAGCCTCCGACCCGACGGGCGCACTGCTTCCCGCGATGTCGGCGAACAGCACGGCCATGCCCACCGGCCGGCCCCCGTGCACGATCGGCGCCGCAGACCAGCGCACCGGCAGAGTCCTGCCGTCACCGGTCAGAAAGGCATCACTCGCACCCCAGGCCGGCCGCCCGGTTTGCACAACGGCCAACAACGGGCACCGCGCGCGCGGAACCACGGCGCCGTCGGGGCTCCGGTGCAGCAACTCGTGCGCCCCCGCCCCCACCATCGCCGCCGCGCTGCGGCCCAGCAGCTCTTCGGCCCGCGGATTGACGGCCAGAATCCGCCCACCCGCGTCGAGTAGCAGCACCCCGGCCGCCAGCCCCGCGAACGCCGAGCCGATCAACCGCTGCTCGTCTTCCCAGCCGCTGTCGCCGGGCACCATCGCCGCCAGCCTGCCTACAACCGCTGCTCTGGGCTGGAGGTCGCCGGTGCCCCGAGGCCGCCGGTCACCAGCGCGTACGCGTGTGCCAGTTCCACCAGCGCACGGTGGTGTTGGCCGCTGTACCGGCCCAGCGCCCGGGTTTCCGCACTGATCGCCCGCAGCAGCTCGGTACGCGTTTCTGCCTCCGGCGAGTTCTCTGGAGTCGGAGATTCGTTCGAAGCCATCACGTCTCCCTTGCGCAGTCCGTCCGGCGGCCCGGCACCGCCACCCGAACCGCCCCGACGACTCCATTCTGCGGCCCGCAGGCGGAACCGGCGGACCCTGGAAGAACAAACCGCCACATAGTGCGCACTACTGTAAGGTTCTGCGCATGGATACCTATCCGATCACCGAGGCCCGCAACAAGCTGGGGGCCCTGGCACGGCAAGTCAGCGCCGAGCAGAAGCGCATCGCCCTCTCGGACCGGGGCCAGATCATGGCCGTGCTGATCAGCCCGGCCGAGCTGAAGGAGCTGGAGTACCACCGGGTCAACGCCGAGTAGCCTGGCCCATCAGCCCCGCGGCGAGGCCCGGCGCCGGGTCCTCGGAGAGAGTGCGTGACCTACTGCGTCGTCTGGGAGCCCGCCGCTCTCACCGCGGCGGAGAAGGTCGCCGCCGCCGACGGGGGCGGCATCCAGCAGGTCCTCCACGCCGTCGACCCCCTCGCCGACGACCCGGGGCCGGCCGGCGCCTTCACCGCCGGGGCAGCGGCATCTCTCGCATCCAGGCCGGCCTCTATCGGGTCCAGTACGGGATCCACGAGCAGGCCGTCACCATCCTGCTCTTCCACCCCGGCCGCGCCTGATCACACGGCATCCAGCCCGGTCAGCCCGTCCCAGCACGGGTGAGTCGGGTTCGGCGGGCGCGGTGGGTTGGGACAGGATCCGAGCGGCCCGGGAGGCTGGAGTCGACGCTATCTGACGGTGATTCTTGCCGAGGCCGCCCCTCGTCAGAAACTGGCCAACCGGCACCCCTCCACCCCCGCACCACCCGGACCGGGCAGGCCAACTGTGTTCTCTAGGTGGAACTGAAGGTGGGTGGGCGGTGGGCCAGGCGCGGTCGCCCGTCGTGACGGCCTTGGGGTGGGTGGCGTCGACCCCCGGCGCTGGCCGGACGGGTTCACCTTCGCGATGCTGCTCCCAGGGATCCTGCAACCGACACCTCGTGGACCTCAGACCGGCCGAGATCCGCCGTCGCTGGCAGCGGGACCCGGCCACCGTCCTACGGACCGCGGCCATGGCATGAAGTGGTCACGATGGCGACGCGGCCACCAGGCACACCCACACCGCAGTCACTACGTGCGGCGCGGCCACCCGTTGGTGGGACAGTCCGCACGAGACCGTCCCACACCCGGATCCGCAGCACTACACTCCCCACTCTCAGGCCCTTGACCAGCAAGAATGGAGAAGCGCTGCTGGAGTACTAGGGTGCCGGGAGGTAGTCGAACCAATCGAAGGCAACGGTGCCCTCGGTGGCGTACATGCCGATGACACGTCCGGTGAAGCCGGCGGCGACCTCGGTGGAGAGGTAGCGCCCCTCCAGTTCGGCGAGCGGCTCCGCGCCCGGGGCGTCGGGGTCGCCCAGCCAGCAGGCGATGGTGTCGGGGCCGGAGGGCTCGGTGCCGGCGAGTTCGGGGGACGGGGACACGAGGTCGGTGGTGCGGACCGTCACGGTGAGGGTGAGCGGGCCCGGCGGCACCGGGCGACGGGCCAGGGTCTGGCGCAGCGGACCGATGCGGGCGACGACACGGACCTCTCCCGCACCGGCCTCCAGGTCGTAGTGGTGCGCTTCGTCCATCCGCACGCTCAGGCCGCCCCGTCCGGTGCCCGGGTCGAGCAGGGCCGAGGTACGGCAGTCGTGGTGCTGCTGGCGGCGGCCGACGAAGGTGTGGCCGGGGCGGTCGAGGGTGGGGCCGGTGGCGGTGAGGGAGAGCCAGCCGGCGCGCTCGGTCAGCGACCAGGACCCGTCGGGGCGGGCGTGGGGAGAGATCCAGTGCGGCGCGAGCCCGGGCGCGTCGAAGTCGTCGCGAGCGGGCGGGGCGGGGAAGGGGTGCCAGGCGCCGCCGGGTGCGGGGCGGCGTTCGTCAACCGGTGCGACGACGGGCCAGCGGCTCTCGTTCCATTCCACGGGGGTGAGGAAGGTTTCCCGGCCCAGCACGTGGAAGTTGGGCGTGAAGCCGCGGGGGCGGGTGCCGAGCAGCACCATCCACCAGGCGCCGTCGGGCGCAGTGACGAGGTCGCCGTGGCCGGTGCTCTGGATCGGCCGGTCGGTCCCGCTGTGGGACAGCACGGGATTGGCCGGTGCGCCTTCCCAGGGGCCGCGCGGTGAGCGGGCGCGGGCGATGGACACGGCGTGGCCGCGTTCGGTGCCGCCCTCGGCGATCAGCAGGTACCACCAGTCGCCGATGCGGTAGAGGTGCGGGGCCTCGGGCCACTTGAGGCCGGTGCCCGACCAGGTGGGGAAAGGCCCCTCCAGCACCTCGCCCTTGAGCGGGTCGATCCGGGCGAGGTGGATGCCCGGGACGGTGAAGGCGCACCAGCAGGTGCCGTCCTCCTCCCACGCCAGGTCCGGGTCGATCCCGGGGAGGTCGATCCACACCGGGTCCGACCAGGGGCCCTCGGGCCGTTCCGCGGTGACGATGTAGTTACCGCCGTCGCTGACATTGGTGTTGATCACCCAGAAACGGCCGTCGTGGTGACGGATCGTCGGTGCGTAGAGGCCGCGGGAGGCCGTGCTGCCGGGTAGCGGCAGCGGCAGTTGCCCGGGGCGGTCGAGCACGTTGCCGATCTGCCTCCAGTGCACCAGGTCCCTGCTGTGGAAGACCGGCAGCCCGGGGAAGTACTCGAAGCTGGAGCACACCAGGTAGTAGTCGTCACCGACCCGGCAGACGCTGGGGTCCGGATGGAATCCGCTGATCACGGGGTTGTCGTACGTCCGCACGGGCGGTCCTTTCCAAGAGCTGCTTCGTGCCGTCGTTCAGCCGAGGGAGATCGCCGTCCACGACACCGGTGGCAGTTCGATGCTGAGGACGCCGTCGGCGAGGGCCGCGCTCGGGTTCGCGGACGGGGTCACCCGGAGCTGCCCGGCGAGCGTGTTCTTCGCGTACACGTCGGAGTCGGAGAGCGTCACCGCCTCGACGACGCGCGACGGGACGAGGCTCCGGACGTCGATCGTGACCTGCGCCGTCTCCGTCAGATCGCGGTTGACGAGGAAGACGGCGGCCCGGTCCCCGTCGACGGTCGCGACGGCGTCGATGACGGGCGCCTCGCCGTGGCGTGCCGTCGGGTACGTCGGCGCGTCGATCACGGGCCGGATCACCTCGCCGGAAGCGAGACGGCTGGTGATCGAGAACGGGTAGAACGTGGTCTGCCGCCAGGCCGGGCCGCCGGGCTCGGTCATGATCGGCGCGATCACGTTGACGAGCTGGGCCAGCGAGGCCGAGGTGACGCGGTCGCTGCGCTCGAGGAGCGTCATCAGCAGGTTGCCGACGACGACGGCGTCCGCCACCGTGTACTCGTCCTCCAGTTGCCGAGGGGCGTGGCGCCACTCGTCGTTGACCTCCCCGGACTCCTGGTGCTCCTTCAGGTACCAGACGTTCCACTCGTCGAAGGAGATGTTGATCTTCTTGTTCGAGTGCTTCTTGTACCCCACGTGGTCGGCGGTCGCGACGACGGTGTCGATGAAGTGGTTCATGTCGATCGCGGAGGCGAGGAAGGAGCCGAGGTCGCCGTCGTGCACCTGGTAGTACGCGTGGCACGAGACGTAGTCGACGTAGTCGTAGCTGTGTTCGAGTACCGTGCGCTCCCAGTCGCCGAACGTCGGCATGCCGGAGCCGGAGGAGCCGCAGACGACGAGTTCGAGGTCCTTGTCGGCCGCCTTCATCGCGGCGGCGGTGCGGGCGGCGATCTTGCCGTAGTCGTCGGCCGTCATGAAACCGGTCTGCCACGGTCCGTCCATCTCGTTGCCGAGGCACCACATGCGCACGTTGTGCGGGTCCGGCGTGCCGTTGGCGATGCGCAGGTCGGAAAGCGCCGTGCCGGAGGGGTGGTTGGCGTACTCGAGCAGGTCCAGGGCGGGCAGGATGCCGCGGGTGGCGACGTTGACCGCCAGCATCAGCTCGGAGTCGGTGAGCTTGAGCCACCTGGCGAACTCGTCGAGGCCGACCTGGTTCGACTCCAGCGAGTGCCAGGAGAGGTCTCGCCTCACCGGGCGGTTCGCGCGTGGGCCGACCGAGTCCTCCCAGCGGAAGCCGGAGACGAAGTTCCCGCCGGGGTAGCGGACGGTCGTGGTGCCGAGTTCCCTGACGAGCTCGACGACGTCCATGCGGAACCCGTCGTCGTTCGCCGTCGGGTGGTCCGGCTCGTACAGCCCTGTGTAGACGCTGCGGCCGAGGTGTTCGACGAACGAGCCGAAGGTGCGGCGCCGGACGGGGCCGATGACGGCCCGCCTGTCGAGTTCGATGTGTGCGCGGGGCAATTCGGTCTTCCTTCCGGTGGGTCGGCGCGGTGCGGGGGCGCGGTCTCAGCCCTTCACGGCACCGGTGAGGCCGCCGACGATCTTCTTCTCGAAGGCTGCGAAGAACCCCATCGCGGGCAGCATGGCGAGGGAGGTGAAGGCGAGGACCTTCGCGGTGTCCACGGAGTACTGCGAGGAGAACGCCTGGACGCCGAGGGGCAGGGTGAAGTTCGCCTGCGAGTTCAGGATGTACAGCGGCAGCACGTAGTTGTTCCAGCTGCCGATGAATCCGAGGATGCCGACCGTCACGACGCCGGGGCGCGACAGCGGGACCACCATGCGGAAGAAGAACCCGAGCCGGCTCGTACCGTCGATCGCGGCCGCCTCCTCGATCTCCTTCGGAATGGCCCTGAGGAACGGCACCAGGATGATGACGGTCGTCGGCAGGCCGAAGGCGATCTGCGGGACGATCACGCCGAGCAGGTTGTCGACCAGACCGAGGTCCTTGACGACGATGTAGAGCGGGGTGATCGCGATGACCATCGGGAACATCAGGCCGGCGGCGAACAGCGAGTACATCGCCCCCTTGAGCCTGAAGTCGTAGCGGGCGAGCACGAAGCTCACCATCAGGCCGAGGACCACGGTGCCGGCGGTGCTCGCGAGCGCCACGATGACGGAGTTGGCGAACTCGCCCCAGAACGTCACCGACTCCAGGACGTTCGCGTAGTTGCTGACGACCCAGGGGTGCGGCAGGCCGGCCGGGCTCGTGCTGATCTGCGAGTTGGTGCGGAACCCGCCGAGCACGATGTGGAGCACGGGCAGGACGCAGACCCCGATGAAGAGCAGGGCGACGAAGTAGGCGAAGGGATTCCCCCACTTCTGCGGCTTGTCGGTGGTCGTCGCGCTCATCAGGAGGCTCCTTCGGTGATGGCACCCTGCAGGTCGCGGCGCAGGAGGAAGCGCTGGTAGATCAGCGCGACGACGAGCGAGATCAGGAACATCACGACCGCGATCGCGCTTCCGTAGCCGTAGTTGCCGGCGTTGCGGCCCTGGGCGACCATGTAGATCGCCATGGTCGAGGTGCCCGCGGTACCCGCCACGTACGGGCCCCAGATGATGTAGACGAGATCGAACAGCTGCAGCGAGCCGATGATCGACAGGAACGCCCAGATGCGGATCGTCGGCCCCAGCAGCGGCAGCGTGATGCGGCGCTGGATCTGCCAGTACGAGGCGCCGTCGATCTGGGCGGCTTCGGAGAGTTCTTCGGGGATCGACTGCAGGCCCGCGAGCATCAGGATCACCGCGAAGCCGATGTACTTCCACGAGATGATGCCCAGTAGCGTCCAGATGGCCAGATCGGGGTCGGAGAGCCAGTCGGCCTGCAGGAAGCCCAGGCCGAGGTGCCGCAGCAGGTCGTTGACGGCACCGCCGCTCTGGAGCATCAGGCTCCAGCCGGTGCCGACGATGACCTCGGAGACGACGTAGGGCACGAAGATCAGGACGCGGATGACCGAGCGGCCGCGGATCTTCTGGTTGAGCAGGAGTGCGAGGGTGATCGCCAGCGGGCCCTGGACGGCCAGGGAGAGCACCAGGATCACGCCGGTGTGCCACAGGACCTGCTGGAACGCCGGGTCTGTGAAGATCAATTCGTAGTTGTGCAGGCCGACCCAGTCGGTGGGCGCCCCGTAGCCGTGCCACTTGTAGAAACCGTAGAACGCGGCGAGTGCCACCGGGAAGATCACGAACGCCAGGAACACGATGATCGCCGGTCCGGACAGGAGCGCGATCTCGAACCGCAGCTTGGCACGGCCACGGCGGCGGGCGGCCGCCGCCGGCGGAGCCGGGGGCACGGACGAGGCCGCGCTCCCGGCTCCGGGCGTGCCCTGCGACTGGCGGCCGTCGGCCGTCTCAGTACCCAGGGTGTTGCTCATCGTGTGCTTGCTCAGCCCTTCGCGGCGGCGGCGTTGGTGTCCTTGGCGATGTCTGCGGCGCTGCCCTTGCCGGCGAACAGGTTCACGACGGCGGTGTTCATGGCGTTGCCGACGCTCTGGCCGTACTCGGTGTCGAGGAACAGCACCGAGTAGGGGGCCTTGTTGAACGCCTGCAGCGCCGAGACGTTGTAGGGCTCGCTGATGCCCGCCTGGGCGTCCTTGTTCACCGGGATGGTGACGAACGCTTTGGTGTACTCCTTCTGCTGCTCCGGGGTGACCAGGAACTGCAGGAAGCTCAGGGCCTCCTTCGGCGCCTTCTTGGACAGCGAGTAGCCGTCGAGGCCGCCCATGATGGCCGCCGGGTCGCCCTGGCCGCCGGGCACGGCGGGGAAGGGGAACCAGCCCAGGTCGGGAAGCGGCTTCTGGTCAGCGGTCAGGCTGCCGATCACGCCGGGGTCCCAGTTGCCCATGAGCTCCATGCCCGCCTTGTGGTTCGCGAGCATGCCCGCGGACGATCCGGCGCCCTGCTGCGCGGAGGTCGTCAGGAAGCCCTGCTGGAAGGGTTCGACCTTCAGGAACGAAGCGAGGTCCTCGCCCGCCTTGGTCCAGCACGAGTCGGTGAACTTGAGCGACTGAGCGGCCTTCTTCAAGGTGTCCTGGCTGCACTCGCGCACGGCGAAGTTGTAGTACCAGTGCGCGGCCGGCCAGGCGTCCTTGGCACCGACCGCGATCGGCGCGACGCCGATCGCCTTCAGCTTCGCGACGGCGGCCTGGAGCTCGTCCATCGTCGTGGGCGGCGCAGTGATGCCGGCCTGCTGGAAGAGGTCCTTGCTGTAGTAGACGCCCTCGGGCTGCGTGTCGACCGGCATCGCGTAGGCCTTGCCGTCGATCGAGTAACCGGCGACGGCCGCCGCGCCCGCGTTCGTCCGGTCGGCGTCGGTGAGGTCCAGCGCCTGGACCTGGCCGGCCTGGACCATGGCCTGCATCTTGCCGCCGCCGCGCTGCAGGAAGATGTCCGGCGCGGAGCCGGAGTTGAGCGCGGTCTGCAGCTTCCCGTCGAGATCCTCGTTCTGGATCGTCTGGATGTTGATCTTGACGTTCGGGTGCAGCGACTCGTACGCCGCCACGGCACTCTTCCAGTACTCGGCGCCCGGACCGGGCTGCGCGTTCTCCCAGAAGGTCAGCGTGACCTTGCCGTCGGACGAGCCGCCGCTCCCGGTTGCGTCGCCTCCGCCGGCGCACCCGGTGACGGCGAGTGTGATGCCCAGGGCGATCGCGGCAGCCGTCGTGCGGCGTGTCTTTCTCGTCATCGTGGGACTTCCTGTTCTGTGGTCGTTGCCGGAAGCGTCCGGTACGGTGCACGCGCAGTGACGGCACGTCAGGTGGGGGATCGCCGCGAACCCCTGCGTTCCCGTCCGGTCACGTGCGGGTGGACGTGCCGGACGGGCGGGTGTGACCGTGGGCGGGTGGTCGCCACGGGCGGTTCGATCGCTGGAGAGTATGTGCTCGGCGCGGAGCGCCCGTCAATGACCTGTTTCCGAAATTGTTGCGAAAGTTGCGACGGATTATCTGCGGTTGACTCCGAAAGATTTCGAAGTCCGGGTTACCGACCGCGGTCTTCGGGGATGGGCGAATTCCCTTCAGGGTGCGGGCTTCTGTGGCTCGACTCCGTCACCGGCGCGGCGTCACCGGATGCGCCGTTCCACTGCGGGGTGTGCTGTTCCGGCCGTCCGGCCGCGCCCGCGGCCGTTGTCCGGCGCTCGTGTGCCGGCGGGGGAGGGGTCCCGCCCTCGAGCGGCCGCTAGGCCCATCCCCCGGTTGTCGGGGGCCTTGACAGGGGTTTTGTGAGCGCTAACATTCGAGTGCCGGCGGAACCGGGACTCCGGCGCACCTCCGGCGGCCCCCGGTGCGCACTCCTGAGGGTGGAGCGTCGGGCCGGGGCCTGCCGCCGGCGGATCCGCATCCCGCGAGCATCGTCGGCGGCAGGTGCGAGCAGCGCCGGCTCGGCGGCGGTTCGTCCGTGCCTTCCCCCTGTCGACCCCGGGGGAGGGTGTGCCGCCAGCACCGGCGGAGGTCTGCATCGCGCACCATCTCCCGCCGCTGCAAGTCGAGTTGGCCACGCGGCATGCCCTGGGACCTGAGTGCCCGGAGGGGCCCCCAGGGCTGTGATCGTTACCCGTCGATATCGGTGAGAGGGCTTGGCGGGCCCCCTGGCAGGCCGTATGTTGTCGCAGGCAACAAACTGTGCCGGGGCTGCTTCCCCGCCCCCCCCCCCCGGGCCCCCCCCCCCCCCCCCCCCCCCCCCCCGCCCCCCCCCCCGCGCCCCCCCCCCCCCGCCCCCCCCCCCGCGCCGGGGGGCC
>NZ_JBHWBW010000103.1:0-5964 GCF_042735675.1 Kitasatospora sp. NPDC059571 | reverse complement strand
CACCCACCCATCCGCAGCCACGCACGTCCGGCCCGGCCGGACACGCCCCGAAAGGACCCTGCCCATGCGCAAGGGGCTCCTGTTCGCCACCGCCGCCATGTCTGCGGCCCTGCTCACCACCCTCACCGCCTGCGGCTCGTCGGGCTCCGACACCGGTTCGGCGGGCGGCCGGAAGCCGAAGATCGGCGTGATCCTGCCGGACAGCAAGTCGTCCGTCCGCTGGGAGACCGCCGACCGCACCTACCTCGCCGCCGCCTTCAAGGCCGCCGGTGTCGACTACGACATCCAGAACGCCGAGGGCGACAAGCAGGCGTTCCAGACCATCGCCGACCAGATGATCACCAGCGGGGTGAACGTGCTGGTCATCGTCAACCTGGACAGCGGAACCGGCAAGGCCGTCCTCGACAAGGCCAAGGCCCAGGGAGTGGCCACCATCGACTACGACCGCCTCACCCTCGGCGGATCCGCCCAGTACTACGTCAGCTTCGACAACACCCAGGTCGGCAAGCTCCAGGGACAGGGCCTGACGAAGTGCCTGGCCGACACGGGCGCCAAGAACCCCGTCGTCGCCGAACTCAACGGCTCGCCGACGGACAACAACGCCACCCTGTTCGCCAACGGCTACAACAGCGTGCTGGACCCGCTGTACGCCTCCGGCGAGTACACCAAGGGCCCCAACCAGTCGGTGCCCGACTGGGACAACGCCCAGGCCCAGACCATCTTCGAGCAGATGTACACCAGCCGGCCGAACGTCGCCGGGGTGCTCGCGGCCAACGACGGCCTGGCGAACTCGGCCATCGCCGTGCTCCGCAAGAACCACCGCAACGGACAGGTCCCGATCACCGGTCAGGACGCCACCGTCCAGGGCCTGCAGAACATCCTGGCGGGCGACCAGTGCATGACCGTCTACAAGGCGGTGAAGAAGGAGGCCGACGCGGCGTCGGCCCTCGCGGTCGAGCTGGCCGCCGGCAAGAAGAGCCAGACCACCGCCACCGTCAACGACCCGACGGGCAAGCGTGACGTCCCGGCGGTGCTGCTGGCCCCGGAGGCCATCACCAAGAGCAACATCCAGGACGTCATCACCGACGGCTACGTCACCAAGGCGCAGCTGTGCACCGGCGAGTACGAGGCGCTGTGCACGAAGGCCGGAATCAAGTAGGCGCCCCGCGTCGGGCCGTCGGCCCCGCGCCCGGCCGCTGCCAGTGGGGCCCCGGCCCCCCCGGGGCCGGGGCCCCCCCCCCCGGCGCCCGTGCGCGCCGGCGGCCCGCGCCGGGACCGCCGCGGGGCGGCACCGGCGTGTCCGTGGCCGGCAGTCCGTCCGCCCGGGGCGGTGGAGCCCGGCCGAGCAGGGCGGGCCTTGCCAAATCCGCGCAGGATCCCGCACACTCGATTACCGACCGAATGGTCGGTCGGCAGAAGGGGTCGGTACCGATGACCACCACGACACACCACCGGGCCACGGGTGGTGGCGAGTCGCAGCTCCAGGAGCACTTCGACGCCACCATCGGCGCCGACCAGCGGATCGAGCCCCGCGACTGGATGCCGGAGGCCTACCGCAACACGCTGATCCGCCAGATCGCGCAGCACGCCCACTCGGAGATCATCGGCATGCAGCCCGAGGGCGACTGGATCACCCGCGCGCCGTCGCTGCGCCGCAAGGCGACCCTCTTCGCCAAGGTCCAGGACGAGGCCGGCCACGGCCTGTACCTGTACTCGGCGGCCGAGACCCTGGGCGCCGACCGCGACGAGCTGACCGGCAAGCTGATCGAGGGGCGGCAGAAGTACTCCTCCATCTTCAACTACCCGTCGCAGTCGTTCGCCGACGTCGGCGTCATCGGCTGGTTCGTCGACGGCGCCGCGATCTGCAACCAGGTCCCGCTGTGCCGGACCTCCTACGGCCCGTACGCCCGGGCCATGGTGCGGGTCTGCAAGGAGGAGTCCTTCCACCAGCGGCAGGGCTACGAACTCCTGCTGACCATGATGCGCGGCACCGACGCCCAGCGGCAGATGGTGCAGGACGCGGTGGACCGCTGGTGGTGGCCGTCGCTGATGATGTTCGGCCCGACGGACGACAACTCGCCCAACTCGGCCCGGTCCATGGCCTGGAAGATCAAGCGGCACAGCAACGACGAGCTGCGCCAGCGCTTCGTGGACATGACCGTCCCCCAGGCGGAGAAGCTCGGCGTCACCCTGCCCGACCCCGAACTGCGCTGGAACGCCGAGCGCGGCCACCACGACTTCGGCACCCCCGACTGGGCCGAGCTCCAGCGGGTCATCGCCGGCGACGGGCCGTGCAACACCGAGCGGGTCGCCCGCCGCCGGGCGGCCCACGAAGAGGGCGCCTGGGTGCGGGCGGCAGCCACCGCCCACGCGGCCAAGCAGGCCGCCCGCGAGAGCGAGAACGGAGAGGCAGCATGAGCGAGAACCGCGGCGCATGGCCGCTGTACGAGGTCTTCGTGCGCGGCAGGCGCGGCCTGAACCACGTCCACGTGGGGTCGCTGCGCGCCGCCGACCGGCGGATGGCGCTCACCCACGCCCGGGACCTCTACACCCGGCGGAACGAGGGCGTGAGCATCTGGGTGGTGCGCGCGGAGGACATCGGCGCCTCGGCGCCGGACGAGAAGGACCCGTTCTTCGAGCCCAGCGCGGACAAGGTGTACCGCCACCCCACCTTCTACGACATCCCCGAGGACGTCCCGCACATCTAGGAGCTGTCTTCCCAGGGCATTCGGGTGGTCGATTCAGGGGCGGGTGGGGGCACCTCCCGGCCGAAGGCTGGGGGAGAACTGCGCAATTCGGATGCGGGCCACCGTGCGGACCAGGGGTGCGCCGGATTCGTCAGGAGCACCACTCCCGGACTGCGCAGTTCCCCGCGCCCCTATGTGGCATCCGTACGCCTTTGAAGACTTCACATCCACCGCCCGCACATCGAGGGCCCGCACATCCGAGGAACGCGCCATGAACGAGCACAGCGAGCCCGCCGGGGAGGGCACATGAACGAGGACCACGGCCTGTCCCTGGCCGACGGCGACACCGATGCCCGCTGGGCGTTCGGCACCGGGTTCACCGACCCGCTGCACGGTGTGGCCACCGCCGTACCGGACGGCGTCGACGCCGCGGCCCTGGCCGCCCACTGCCTGGCCCTCGCCGACGACGCCCTGGTGTCCGCCCAGCGGCTGGGGGAGTGGTGCACCCGCGCCCCCGAGCTGGAGGAGGAGGTCGCCCTGGCCAACATCGGCCTCGACCTGCTCGGCCAGGCCCGGCTGCTGTACACCCGGGCCGGCCAGGCGGAGGGGAGCGGCCGGAGCGAGGACGACCTCGCCTACTTCCGCGACCCGTCGGACTTCCGCAACGTGCGGCTCGTCGAACTGCCCAACGGCGACTTCGCCTTCTCGATGGCCCGGCTGCTGGTGTTCGCCACCTGGCGTCTGGCGCTCTTCGAGCGGCTGGCCGGCTCCCCCGATCCGGTGCTCGCGGCCGTCGCCGCGAAGGGCGTCAAGGAACTGACGTACCACCGCCAGTACGCCGCGGACTGGGTCGTGCGCCTCGGCGACGGCACCGAGGAGTCCCACCGCCGGATGCAGCAGGGCCTGGACGAGGTGGCGCCGTACCTGGGCGAACTCCTCACCGGGCACACCGGCTTCGGCGTCGATCCGGCGCAGGTCGAGGACGAGGTGACGGCGGTGCTCCGCCAGGTCGCCGAGGCGGCCCGCCTCACCCTCCGGGAGGCCGTACCGCTGCCCGGCTCGGGCCGCGAGGGCGACCGCACCGAACACCTGGCCCCGCTCCTGGCCGAGCTGCAGGGTGTGGCCCGCGCCCACCCCGGGGCGGTGTGGTGACCGTGGCGGCCGAGCGGCAGGACGGACTCGCCCTGGCCCGGGCCCGCCGGGCGGCGAGCGAGGTCACCGATCCCGAGCTGCCCATGCTCACCCTCGCCGACCTCGGCGTGCTGTGCGGCGTCGAGGTCGACCGGGACGGCACGGTGATCGCCACCCTCACCCCCACCTACTCCGGCTGCCCGGCCATCGCCGAGATGCGGGCCGACACGGCCAGGCACCTGCAGGAGGCGGGCTTCGCGAAGGTCGAGATCCGCACCGTCCTGGACCCGCCGTGGACGACGGACTGGATCACCGACGAGGGCCGCCGCAAGCTCGCCGAGCACGGCATCGCACCGCCCGGCCCGGCGCCGCGACGGACCGCCGGCCCGGTGCTGCTGGGCCTGTCCGCCACCCGGCTGGCCGTGCCCTGCCCGCAGTGCGGCTCGGCGGACACCGAGGAGACCTCCCGCTTCGCCGCCACCTCGTGCCGGTCGCTCCGGCGCTGCCGCGCCTGCCTGGAACCGTTCGAGCAGTTCAAGGAGATCTGATGGACCCGACCACCGCCCAGGTCCCGGCCGGCCGGGCCCGCCGCCGCCCGGGCTTCCACACCCTGCGCGTCGCCGCGGTCGAGCCGCTCTGCGAGGACGCCGCCGCGGTCGCCTTCGAGGTCCCCGCCGACCTGGCCGAGGAGTTCGCCTTCGCTCCCGGCCAGTCCCTGACGCTGCGCCGGGAGGTGGAGGGCCGCGACGAGCGCCGCTCGTACTCGATCTGCTCGCCCGCGGGCGGTGCGCCGCGGATCGGTGTGCGCGTGGTGCCCGGCGGGCTGTTCTCCTCCTGGCTGGTCGACGAGGTCCGCGCCGGGGACACCGTGGAGGTGATGGCGCCGGTCGGCTCCTTCACCCCCGACCTGGCCACCCCCGGGCACCACGTCCTGATCGCGGCCGGCTCCGGCATCACCCCGATGCTCTCCATCGCGGGGTCCGTCCTGGCCGCCGACCCGGAGAGCCGGGTCACCCTGTTCTACGGCAACCGGCGCACCGACACCGTGATGTTCGCCGACGAGCTCGCCGACCTGAAGGACCGCCACCCGGCCCGGTTCCAGCTCGCCCACGTCCTGTCCCGGGAACCGCGCGAGGCGGAGCTGCTCTCCGGCCGGCTCGACTCCGGCCGGCTTGCCGCGCTCATCTCCGCCCTCGTCGACGTCCGGGACGCCGACCACTGGTGGCTGTGCGGCCCGCACGGCATGGTGCGCGACGCCCAGCAGGTGCTGGCCGACGCCGGAGTCCCGGAGGACCGGGTCCACCAGGAGCTGTTCTTCGCCGACGACGTGCCGGTCCGTCGCGAGGACGAGGCCGCCTTCGACGGCCCGGCCAGCCAGGTCACCCTCACCCTGGACGGCCGCTCCACCACCTCCGCCCTCCCGCGCGATCGCAGCATCCTCGACGGTGCCCAGCGGGCCCGCCCCGACCTTCCGTTCGCCTGCAAGGGCGGTGTCTGCGGCACCTGCCGGGCGCTGGTCACGGACGGCGAGGCGGACATGCGCCGCAACTTCGCCCTCGAACCGGCCGAGGTCGACGCGGGCTACGTCCTGACCTGCCAGACCTTCCCCGTCTCCGAGAACCTGACTGTCGACTTCGACCGGTGAGGCCGCCGCCCGCGGCCGCGAGGCCCGCGGCGGCGGGCCGGCTCAGCGCCCGGAGCGCAGCCACTCGGCGAGCGCGGTCAGGCCCTCCTCCGGGTGGGCGCGCCCGATGCCGATGCGGAACCGGTCGGCGGGCGTCGGGGTGAGCTCGGAGCGGTAGATGCCGGCCGGCAGCAGCAGGACGCCGGCCTCCTCCACCAGCCGGGTGCAGAACTCCTCGACGCCCTCCGCCCCGAGGTAGCGGGGGTAGGCGACGCACCCGCCGTCCGGGGCCTGCCAGGAGAACAGGTCGGGGTACTCGGCGAAGAACGCGTCGAAGAGCGGCAGGTTCCCGGCGATCAGGGCGCGGTTGCGGGCCAGGATCGTGTCGCGCGCCTTGAGCGCGATCCGGGCCAGCACCTCGGAGGGGGCGGAGTTGCAGATGGTGGTGTAGTGCTTGGCGCGCTCCAGCCGGGCCAGCAGGACGTTCAGCGCCAGGGTGAGTCCCGGGGGCGTATAGCCATC
>NZ_JBHWBW010000102.1:0-20248 GCF_042735675.1 Kitasatospora sp. NPDC059571 | reverse complement strand
GCGCCGCCGGGGTCGGGGACCGCCCCGTCGGCGGGCCCCGGCGCGCAGCCGACCGGCACCACCCCCGCGACCGGCCCCGGCGCACCCGCCGGGGCGACCGGGACCCCGTCCGTCGGCCCGACCCAGGGCCCGGCCACCCCCGCCCCGGGCCGCCCGCCCGCGTCGCCCTCCACCGCGGCCGCCGCCTACGGGTGCAGCGGCGGGCTGGTCGGGAGCTACCCGGTGGCCACCGGCACGGGCGCCGTCCTCGGCTACTACTACCTGTTCTTCGACAACAGCAGCGGCAAGAACTGCGCCGCCACCATCAAGACCTCCGCGAGCGGCTACGGCACCGCCTCGGCCGTGAAGGCGACCATCAGCCGGTGCAGCAACCCCGGGCCCGCCCCGAGCTGCACCACCGTCGCCGGGACGACCAGCACCGACGCGGGGAACTTCACCATGTACGCCGGACCGGTCCGGGTGGCCGCCGCGGGCGCCTGCATCACCGGGTACGGCAGCATCACCTGGGGCGGGGTGACCGCGACCACCGCGGCCTCGCTCGGCAACCGGGCCGTGCACTGCGGCTGACGGCCGGTCGGGAGGCTGACGGCCGGTCGGGGGGCCCGGGGGGGCCCCCCGGGCCCCCCCCGGCCCCCCCCCACCGCTCCGACCTGCTTACGGAATCCGAACGCCGCCCCGCCGGAGCCGCCGCGGGCCCGCCGCCGGTGGCAGGGTGGCCGACGTGCCCAGCTCCACCGCCGCCACGACCGCGGCCCCGCCCGTCCCGCCCCGGGCCGCCGCCCGCGCCCTCGCCGCCCCCGCGGCGCTCACCGCCCTGGTGGGCGCCCTCGCCGCGACGGTCACCGGTGGCGGCACCCTCGGCGACCCGCACCCGCTGTACGGCTGGTACTTCGCCGACCTGGCGCTGTTCGCGGCGGCGGTGGCCCTGCTGCGGCACACCCCGGCGCACCGCCGCCGCGCGCTGGTGCTGGCCGGGTCCCTCGCCGTCGCCGCCGTCGGGCTGCTCGCACCGCCGCGGACCAGCGACGACGCCTACCGCTACGTCTGGGACGGCCGGGTGCAGGCCGCGGGGATCTCCCCGTACCGCTACGCCCCCGACGACCCCGCGCTGGCCGGGCTGCGCGCCGCCTCGCCGGACCTCTTCCCGCCGACCGGGCCGTGCACCGGCTGGGACGAGCGGCGGACCGCCGACGGCACCTGCAGCCGGCTCAACCGGCCGGCCGTGCACACCATCTACCCGCCGGTCGCCGAGGGCTGGTTCCGCACCCTGGCAGCGGCCGGCGGCGGTGTGCGGACCGCCCAGCTCGGCGGCGCGCTGCTGGCGGTGGCCACCACCGCGCTGCTGCTCACCCGGGGCCGGCCGGCCCGGGCGGCGCTCTGGGGCTGGTTCCCCGGCATCACCGTCTGGGCCGTCAACGACGCGCACATCGACACCCTCGGCGCCCTGCTGATGACCGCCGCCCTGCTCACCGCCGTCCGCGCCCGCACCGCCACGGGACGCGCCGCCACGGCCCGGAGCGCCGCCGCCGGGGCCCTGCTCGGCGCCGCCACCGCCGTCAAACTGCTGCCCGGGCTCGCCCTGCCCGGCGCGCTCTCCGGGGTGCTGGCCCGCCGCCCCCGGGCCCGCGACCTGGTGCTGCCGGCCGCGGCGGCCGCGGCCTTCCTGCTCGCCTACCTGCCGTACGTCCTGGGCGCCGGCACCGCCGTCCTCGGCTACCTCCCCGGCTACCTCCACGAGGAGGGCTACCAGAGCGGCCGCCCCGCCCGCTTCGGCCTGCCGAGGCTGCTGCTGCCCGAGTCCGCGGCCCCGTACGGCGCGGCGCTGGTGCTGCTCGCGGTCGTGCTCCTGGTGCTCCGCCGCGGCGACCCCGACCGGCCCTGGCGCGGCGCGCTGGCGGTCACCGGCACCGCCCTGCTGCTGGCCGCCCCCGGCTACCCCTGGTACGCGCTGCTGGTGGTCGCGCTGGTCGGGCTGGACGGCCGCTGGGAGTGGCTGGCCGTCCCGGCCGCCGGCGAGGCCCTCTACCTGCTCGGCGGCCATCACCAGCAGGCATGCTACGGCGCGGCCGCCGCCGTGGTCCTCACCGGCCTGCTCTTCCGTCGGCTGCTGCGCCCCGTCGGTGCGGAGCCGTCCCCCTGACGGTCCGTCCGTCCGGGGACGGCCGGGCCGTCCGGGGCCGCTCGGGTCAGGAGGCGCGGCGCGAGGCCGCGGTCTTCTTGGCGGCGGTCTTCTTCGCGGGGGCCTTCTTCGCCGCGGTCTTCTTGGCGGCGGCCTTCTTGGCCGGGGCCTTGCGCACGGCGGCCTTCTTCGCCGGGGCCGGCTCCTCCTCCGCGGCGGCCTCCGCAGGCTCCTCGGCCGCCTCGTCCGCCGCCTCGTCGGCGTGCCCGGAGCGGCCGCCGTGGCTGCTGCGGGCCGCCTTGACGCTGCTGCGCAGCACCGACATCAGATCGATCACGTTGTCGCCGCCGGCCTCGGCCGGCTCCTCCTCACCGTGCGGGACCTCGGCCCCGGCGAGCTTGGCCTCGATGACCCCCTCCAGGGCGGCCTGGTACTCGTCGTGCAGCGCCGACAGGTCGAAGTCCTCGGAGAGGGTGTCCATCAGCGACCGGGCCATCTTCAGCTCCTGGGGACGCACCGTGACCGACTCGTCCGGCGCGATCCCCTCCGCCGACCGCACCTCGTCCGGCCACAGGCAGGTCTGCAGCACCAGCGCGTCGCCGTGCACCCGCAGCACCGCCAGCGACTCCCGGGTGCGCATCGCCACCTTGGTGACCGCGATCTGCCCGCTGTCCACCAGGGCGTCGCGCAGCAGCACGTACGGCTTGGCGGGCGCCTTGTCGGCGGTGGCCACGTAGTACGCCTTGGAGTACATCAGCGGGTCGATGGCGTCGGCCGGCAGGAACGCCAGCACGTCGATGATCTTCTTGCTGGGCAGCGGCAGCTGCGCCAGGTCGTCGTCCTCCAGCACCACCCGCCGGCCGTCCGGGCTCTCGTAGCCCTTGGCCACCTCGCTGTAGGGCACCTCGACGCCCTCCGCCTCGCAGAAGCGCTTCTGGCGGATCCGCGCCCCGTCCTTCGCATGCACCTGGTGCAGCGCCGGGCCGCTGTGCTCCTCGGTGGCGGCATACAGCTGCACGGGTACGCTGACCAGCCCGAACGTGATGACGCCTTTCCAGGTGACCTGTGGCATGACCTGTCCCTTTCATGGGGATTTACCACGGTATGCCGGAGCGACAGGTCACGGAAGTCGAGGGCCGCCGCCTGGTCCTCTCCCACCTCGGCAAGGTCCTCTGGCCGGCCACCGGCTGGACGAAGGGCGAGGCGCTCTACTACTACGCCCGGGCGGCGCCCGCGATGCTGCCGCACCTGCGGCGGCGGCCGGCCACCCTGCTGCGCTTCCCCTCCGGGGTGGGGGAGGAGGGCTTCTTCGCCAAGAACCCGCCCCCGGGGCTGCCCGACTGGGTCCGCACCATGGTCGTCGACAGCCACGAAGGGCCCAAGGAGCGCGTCACGGTCGACGACCTCGCCACCCTGATGGCACTCGCCAACGGCTACGCGCTGGAGCTGCACGTCCCGCAGTGGAGCGCCGACACCGGCGCCGCCGCCCACGACCGGCTGGTCATCGACCTCGACCCCGGGCCCGGCGCCGACGTCACGCTCTGCTGCCGGGTCGCCCTGCTGATCCGCGAACGGCTGGAGGCCGACGGCCTGTCCGTCCACCCCAAGACCTCCGGCAGCAAGGGCCTGCACCTGTACGTGCCGCTGCGGCCCACCGACGCCGCCGCCGTGGTCGACTACGCCCGCACCCTGGCGGAGCGGCTCGCCGCCGCCCACCCGGCGCTGGTGGTGCACCGGATGGCGAAGAACCTGCGGCGCGGCAAGGTGTTCGTCGACTGGTCGCAGAACAGCACCGCCAAGACCACCGCCGCCCCGTACACCCTGCGCGCCACCGCCGTCCCCGGCGTCTCCACCCCGCTGAGCTGGGCCGAGGTCGAGGGGTGCGGCTCAGCCGCCGAGCTGGCCTTCACCCCCGAGCAGGTCCTCGCCCGGATCGCCGAGCACGGCGACCTGCTCGCCCCCGTCCTCGCCGGCGCGGGGGAGCTCCCCGGCTGACCCGCCCGCCCCGCCACCCGGACCGCCGACCGGAGTCGCCGGAGTCGCCGGAGCCGTCGGACGGGCCGGGCGAGCCGGGCGCGCGGCCGCCCGGGCCGCCGCGACCGCCGCACGTGGGACCTGCCACCGTCGGTCGCCGACCCACGGGCCCCACCAGTCGGGTGCCGTCCGCTCCGGGACGCAGCCCGGTCGGTCCGGATGCAGTCCCAGCCGGCGCAGCGCCTCGGCGCGCACCCGCACCGTCCGGTGGCTGCGCCACTGCCCGTCGGGGTCGGGGCGCCGGGTGCAGTTCAGGTCGATCCGCACGTCCTCCGGCCGGAACGGACACCAGTCCATCCCCCGGTCACGCAGTCAAACGGCGAACACCAGCCGCAGGCGCGGAAGTTCGGGTGACTCGGTGACGTGGTAGAGGATGGTCCAGTCGTCGTCCATGCGGCCGATCCTGCCGGACGGGTCGCCCGCCCCGCCACCGGGTTCCGCGCTCCGGTGGCGGGGCACGCCGGTGCTCACGCGTGGACGTCTCGAACGTGCCGGGCCGCCGGCTCAGGGTTCAGGGGCAGGGGCTCGGTTACGGCGTGGCTCCGATCGGGACGGCCATGGCCGCGGCTTCGGTGGCGTCGGCCGGTACCGCGGCCTCGGGGCGGCGCAGGTCGAGCACGATGAGGACGGTGGCGGTGATGCCCAGGTAGATGAGCAGGGTGGTCAGCGCCTGGCCCGTTCCGTGGCCGTCGAAGTAGATCGTGTGGTGCAGCAGGATGTAGCCGTTGCGCGGTGGAAGGTAGGGGCCGATGTCACGCCAGAAGGCGGGCAGGTACGGCACTCCGCTCGCGCCGCCGGAGGACGGGTTGCCGAAGAGGATCATCACGATGATCGTCAGAAGGGTGCCCACCGGCCCGAGCAGCTTCTGCAGGATCGCGGCGACGAAGGCGACCACGGCGACGATCAGCGAGCAGATGGGCCAGACGATCCAGAACTTGCTGCTGGGAAACCCCTGCAGCCAGTAGCAGACGATCAGATCGATGACGAGGCCGCTCACGACGGCGAATCCGGCCAGCTGCGCGGCGCGCCAGCGGCCGGCCGCTCGGCCGGTCGCGGCCATGAGCAGGGTCGAGCTCATGTATCCGCCGATGAGCAGGGGGACCAGCATGAGTGCCTGGACCAGGCCGAAGGGGTCTTTGGCCGCCAGTGGCGTCGGCGCGTACTGCTGCACCGTCAGGGTCTGGCCGGTGGCCCTGGCCGCGTCCTCGAACCTCACCGCGAGGTCGAGTGGTGCCAGGTCGCTCATGGACGGCACCACGATCAGGGTGTTCGAGGCGCCCGAGGTGACCAGTGCGCCGAAGACCCGGGCCTCGTCCATCGCGGTCTTGGCCGCGGCCTCGGTCGGGTACGAGGTGACCTTCAGGGAGATGTTCTTCTCCGCCGCGGCCAGGACGGGGGAGGTACCGACGGTGCCGAACGGCAGGTTGGTGGCCTTGGGGGCGTGCGAGGCGCTCATGTAGGTGGTGGCGAACAGGCACTGCATGACGGCGCAGATGCCCAGCGCTGCGAGGATTCCGATCAGGGCGCGCCGGCTGTCGGGCGGGCTCGCCGCGGGGTCCGCCGGTGCGGCCGTCCCGGCGGCCCGGGCCGCCGCCCTGGCCGGGCGGATGCGGCCGTACCAGGCGATGACGGCCGTGCCCGCCAGGGCGTAGAGGAAGAGGACGATCAGCGGGGTGGAGATGTCACTCCCACCGAAGTAGAGCACGTGGTTGATCAGGGTGATCGCGCTCTGCGGCGGGAAGATCACCCCGATGTTGCGCCAGTAGACCGGCAGCAGGTACGTGCCGAGCCCTCCTGCGGGTGGGCCGCCGATGACGATGAAGAGCACTGCCACGAGCAGGGTGCCCATCTTGCCCACCAGGGCCTGCAGCGCGGCAGCGGCCAGTGCCACCGCCGAGGTGACGAGCCAGAAGCACGGCAGCAACGGCCAGAAATGGCTGCTGGAGTACGCGCCGATCCCCAGCCCGGCGATCAGGTCGGTCAGCAGCGCGCCGACCAGTGCGTATCCGGCCAGGATGGCCGCGCGCCACGGCGCGGCGGCGGTGCCGTGGGCCGCTTTGTAGACCAGCATGGCAGTCAGGTACCCGCCGATCAGCAGCGGCAGCAACAGGAGCGACCCCACTGCGCCGACCGGATCGGTGGAGGCGAGTGGCTTGACCGTCTGCACGGTCACCGGCCGGCCGAGCTTGTGCGCCGCCGCCACGAAAGCCGGCTCCAGCTCGGTCTGGGCGAAGAAGCTCTTCGCCGGGACGACGATCGCCGTGTCGGTCGTACCGCCGCTGACGTACCCGCCGTACAGCTCGCCCCGGTCGGCGGCGGCCAGCAATGCCGACTGGTCCTTGTACGAGGTCAGGTCCAGTCCCACCTTCGATGCCACTTCGGCGACCACGGGCGACGGCGGCCCGGTCACACCGAAGGGCATGTTCCGCGGCACGAGCAGCTGCTGGGCGCTGACCAGGCTCAGCGCGAGCAGCGCCTGCGCGAACAGCACCAGCCCCAGCGCGAACGCGATCCTCGGTGCGGCACTTCGTGCGCCCACAGCCGGAGCAGCCTGCTTCGCCATCACTGTCCTCCGGCCGTCGGTACGGGAACCGGCGCGTCTCGCGTGCCCCCGTGCACGGCACCGCTCGTCCTCGGTGAGCGCGCCCGATCGTGCGAGCTTCACACCCGGTTCGGAATCGGTGCGTCCGGAGCGCCGCCGGCCCGATCGTTTCGTCAGCAATCACGACACGGGCCCGCCCGCCCGGCAACTCGGGAGGCGCCCACAGGTGAGGCCGAGGGCGGGAACCCGGGCCGTGGCCGGGGACGAGCCACCGCTCGTCGGGCCGGTGGGTCGCCGGACGCGCCCGCCCGCGCGGCATGCGGCCGGTGATGGCCGCGCGGTGCGCCGCGGCGTCACCGGCCCCTGCACGCCGGGGCGTTGCGGACCGACCGGTAGGGTCGTCCGCATGACACAAGGTTTCGACCTCGTCGAGGGGCTCGCCGCAGGTCTCGAGGACCGCGCCGCCGCCTGGTGGTTCGTCCAGGACTTCGCCCTGCACTGGGTCGCCCCGATCGAGGACGGCGACGGCTGGGACGAGGCCGAGCTGGCGGCGGCCGAGGAGCGGCTCGGCCTGCGGCTCCCGGCGGCGCTGCGTGAGGCGTACGCGCTGTTCGGCCGGCGCCCCGACCTGACGAGCAACCACGACGCGCTGCACGGGCCAGCCGACCTCCACCTGGACGACCGCGGCGAGGTCCTGGTGTTCCGCCACGAGAACCAGGGCGCCTGCGCCTGGGGCATCCCGCTCGCCGAACTCCACCGCCCCGACCCGGCCGTGCTCGTCCGCGCCGACCTCGCGGACAAGCAGGCCGAAGCGTGGGAGCCCTGGCTGGACCGGCTCTCGATCGCCCTGCTGGAACTGGTCCTCTCCGAGTCGCTGCACGCCCCCGAGGGCCGCTGTGACTACCTGGACGCCCTGGACGAGGAGGGCCGCGACGCCCTGGAGCGGCACTACGACGGCCTGCCGTTCCCCGACTACCCGGACGGTGCGGGGCCCGGCGACGCCAGCCGCTGGTACGCCGGCGAGGACGTCCTGCTGCGGGTGGACGGCGGCGACCTGGTGTACGCGCGGGCCCGTGCCCCCAAGGCGCTGGACGAGCTGCGCGAGCGGATCCCCGGCGACTGGCTGGACAGCGGCGCCCCTTGGGAGTGACCGCACCCCGGGGATGACCGCACCCCGGGGATGACCGCGCGCGGGGCCGCGGCGCTCAGCGCCGGGTGAGCGCCAGGAACCGCCGCCCGTGCGAGGACCAACGGTCCGCCTCGGCGAGGCCCTGGGCCGCCGCCCGCCGTGCGGTCGCGGCGGCGCCGAGCCGGGCCCAGGCGAACTCCGGCCCCGACCGGCCGTCCGGCCCCTCGACCCGGACGGTGAGCCGCTCGTCGACCTCCGCGGGCTCGACCTCGACCAGCAGCGTGCCGCCGGGCGCGAGGAGTTGGGCCGTCCGGCGGAGCAGCGCGTCCGGGTCGCCGCCGATCCCGAGGTTCCCGTCGGCCAGCAGCGCGGTGCCCCAGCGGCCCTCGCCGGGCACCCGTTCGAAGACCGACCGGCACAGCGCCGCACCGCCCATCCCGGCGGTGCGGGCCACCGCGGCCCGGGTCACGTCCACGCCCAGGGCCGGCACGCCGAGCGCCAGCAGCTCGGTGACCAGCCGGCCCGGACCACAGCCGATGTCGAGCACCGGCTGCCCGGCCAACAGGCAGCGGCGCAGCAGCGGGAGGTCGGCGCCCCCGGCCGGCGCGCACCAGCGCTCCACCTCCAGCTCGACCCGGCCGCCGTCCGAGCGCCGCAGCCAGAGCGGGCCACTGCCCGTCCGCATGGCCTCCGCGAACGGGTCGTCCACCCACGGCAGCACCGGCATCAGCGGGCCGCCCCGACCCGGGAGCCGACCGTGCGCCAGCAGGCGGCGAACCGTCCGTGCGGCGCCAGCGCGGCCGCCTCGGCCGCGTCCGCGACCTCGTCCACGTCGCGCAGCTGCGGCAGCCGTTCGACCGCGAGGCCGGCGTCGGCGAGCCGGGCGGCCAGTACCGCACCCGTCCGGTCGGTCGACATCGGCAGCCCGAGCAGCAGCCGGCGGGCCAGTGCCGGCGTCGGCCGGGCCAGGCCGAGCGCCCAGAACCCGCCGTCTGCCGCCGGCCCCAGCCAGGCGTCGACGCCGGTACGGCGGGCCGGGGCGAGCGGCTCGGCGACCGTCCGGGCGGCCAGCTGCGGGGTGTCCATGCCGACCAGCAGCGCCGGTGCGGCCGGGGCGGCCTCGGCGAAGGCCGCCGCCAGCCGCACGTCCAGACCGCCCGCGACCTGCGGCACCACCTCCCCGCCCGGCGGAAGCCACGGCCCGGGAGCGCCGTCCAGCACCAGCAGCCGCCGGCCGGCCGGAACGGCCGACAGCGTCTCCAGAGTGTCGGCGAGCGCCGCCGCGGCGAGCTCCGCCGCCTGCCCGGGCGTGAGCGCCGGGGTGAGCCGGGT
Organism: Kitasatospora sp. NPDC059571; assembly: GCF_042735675.1. NCBI lineage: Bacteria > Bacillati > Actinomycetota > Actinomycetes > Kitasatosporales > Streptomycetaceae > Kitasatospora > Kitasatospora sp. NPDC059571. Next base: position 11,092 of record NZ_JBHWBW010000102.1, on the reverse strand, counting down.
CTTCACCCGGCCCGGCACCGGCGCCTTGGCGATCACCAGCAGGGTGGGCGGCGGCGCGGCCAGCACCGCCCGCATGTCCCGGACGGCCTGCCGTACCCCGCGGACCGTCCCGGTCACCTTGGACCGGCCCGCCCGCGGGCGGTAGTCCACCGGGACCTCGGCGATCCGCAGCCCGGCCGTGTGCGCCGCGAGCACCATCTCCAGCGGGTAGCCGGAGCGCCGGTCGCCCAGGCCCAGCGCCAGCAGCCGCTCCCGCCGGGCGGCCCGCATCGGCCCGAGGTCGTGCAGCGGTGCACCGGTGCGGGCCCGCAGCCGGCGGGCGAGTTCCGCGTTGGCGAGCCGCGCGTGCAGCGGCCAGGCTCCGCGCTCGGTGGGCCGCCGGCGGCCCAGCACCAGGTCGGCGGTGCCGTCCAGCACCGGATCGACCACCCGCGGCAGCTGCCGCGGGTCGAGCGAGGCGTCGCAGTCCAGGAAGCAGACGGTGGCGGCCGTGGCGGCGAGCAGCCCGGCGTGGCAGGCCGCGCCGAAGCCGCGGCGGGGCTCGTCGACCACGGTGGCGCCCAGGCCGCGGGCGATCGCGGCCGAGTCGTCGGTGGAGCCGTTGTCGACCACGATCGCCCGCCAGCCGGCCGGGATGCGCTCCAGCACCCAGGGCAGCGCCGCGGCCTCGTCCAGGCAGGGCAGTACGACATCGACGGCGGCGGGCGCGGTGGCGGGGGGTTCGGTCACGCCGAGGACGCTACCCACGCCGGCGGCCCCGCCGACCGCCCCACGGCCTTACGGAAGTCGTACGGCGCAGCGGGCGCGCGCCGGCTGCCCGCGGATCTTACGGATGTCGGACGGACCCGGGCCGCGGGCCCGCCGCCGCCTCCCGGTTTCCTATCCTCGTAGGCGTGACGCACACCCCACCGCCCGGGCGGATCCTCGTGGTCGACGACGACCCGACCGTCGCCGAGGTCGTGGCCGGCTACCTGCAGCGGGCCGGCTACCTGGTCGACCGGGCCGGCGACGGCCACCGGGCCCTGGCCGCGGCCGACGAGGCCCGGCCCGACCTCGTCGTCCTCGACCTCATGCTGCCCGGCCTGGACGGCCTGGAGGTGTGCCGACGGCTGCGCGCCACCGAGCACGGCGCCGACCTGCCGGTGGTGATGCTCACCGCCAAGGGCGACGAGGCCGACCGGATCCTCGGCCTGGAGCTGGGCGCGGACGACTACGTGACCAAGCCGTTCAGCCCGCGCGAACTGGTGCTCCGCGTCCAGTCGGTGCTGCGCCGGGCCGGCGGGGGTGCGGGCGCCGCCGCTCCCGGGCTGTTGTCGGCCGGTGACCTGACGCTCGACCCGCAGGGCCGCCGGGCCAGCCGGTCGGGACGCGAACTCGCCCTGACCCTGCGGGAGTTCGACCTGCTGGCGTTCTTCCTGCGGCACCCCGGCACGGTGTTCGGCCGGGAGGCGCTGATGCAGCGCGTCTGGGGCTGGGAGTTCGGGGACCTGTCGACCGTCACCGTCCATGTCCGCCGGCTCCGCGAGAAGATCGAGGACGACCCGGCCGCGCCGCGCCTGATCAGCACCGTCTGGGGCGTCGGCTACCGCTTCGACCCGGTGGAGGACTGACCGCCGTGAAGGACCTTCTGCTGATCGCCGCGTTCGCCGCGCTGGGCGCCGGCGCTGCCGGCCTGCTCGGCTGGCCCGTGGTGCGGCTGCTGCGCCGCCGCTCGGTCGCGCTGTCGCTGTTCGCGGTGGCCGCGGTGGCGGTGCTCGCGATGACCGCCGGGACGGTGTCGGTGGCCCAGGCGATGTTCCTGTCCGACCACGACCTCGGCGTGGTGATCACGGTGACGTGCATGGCCGCCGTGGTGTCGCTGGTCACCGCGGCGCTGCTGGGCCGTCAGGTGGTCGCGGGCAGCCGGGCGCTGGCCGCAGCGGCGCGCACCGTGGGCTCCGACACCGGCTTCGCCGCCCCGGCGCAGCCGCTCGGCAGCGAACTCGCCCAGCTCAGTGCGGAACTGGCCGCGACCAGCGCCCGGCTCGCCGAGTCCCGCCAGCGCGAGCAGGCCCTGGAGCACTCCCGCCGGGAGCTGATCGCCTGGATCTCGCACGACCTGCGGACCCCGCTCGCCGGGCTGCGCGCGATGGCCGAGGCACTGGAGGACGGCGTTGCCGAGGACCCGGCCCGCTACCTGGTACGGATCCGCACCGAGGTGGACCGGCTGACCGGGATGGTCGACGACCTGTTCGAGCTGTCCCGGATCCAGGCCGGCGCGCTCACCCTGTCGCCGTCCCGGGTGTCGGTGTACGACCTGGTGGGCGACGCGATCGCGGGCGCCTCGCCGCTGGCGATCGAACGCGGGGTGCGCCTGGAGGGCGGCCGGGTCGCTCCGGAGCCGGTCGACGTGGACGGCCGCGAGATCACCAGGGTGCTGGCGAACCTGCTGGTCAACGCGATCCGCTGCACACCGGAGGACGGCGTGGTGGCGGTCGCCGCCCGCCGCGAGGCGGACGAGGTGCTGGTCTCCGTCACGGACGGCTGCGGCGGCATCCCGGAGCCGGACCTGCCGCGGGTCTTCGAGACCGGCTGGCGGGGCGGCGCGGCCCGCACCCCGCGGCCGGCCGGGGTACGGACGGTGGCCGGGCCGCACCACGGCGACACCGGGGCGGGGCTGGGGCTGGCCATCGTCCGCGGCATCGTCGAGGCGCACGCCGGGCGGGCGACCGTCCGCAACGTGGCCGGCGGCTGCTGCTTCGAGATCGCGCTGCCGGCCGGTGCGGCGGTGGGAGGCTGACCTCCGGCGGCCCGCCGGGCCGCGCGCACCGCCGCGCCGTTGCACCGGGTCAGCTCGCCGGTGCGACCTCCAGCACCAGCTTCTTGGCGTCCGCGCTGGCCGGCGGTGCCGAGCCGATGTCCGACAGCGCGGTCACCACCACGGCCGGGACGTCCGGCAGCCAGTTGTAGGTCTTCGACTGCACGACCACGGTCTGGGTGTGCAGCAGGCCGTCGCAGAGGATGCTGTCCGGCGCGACCCGGGTGGTGCCGAACGAGACGGCCGCGGAGTCCTCGGGGTCGGTCTGCTCCACCGAGACGTTGAGCGTGTGCTCGCCGTCCGGCACGTCGCACAGGTAGGTGACCTCGACGCGGGCGCGGCTCGGGATCTTCGCGTCGATAGCGGCGGTGTTGATGCCGATGAGGGTGGCCGCCGAGGCCGACGGCGCCAGCGCGAGCTGGCCGGCGGCGGCGATCGAGGCGGCGGTGCCGACGGTCAGCAGCGTGCGGCGGAAGGGGGCTTGCATACGTCCTCCTCGGGACGGGTGGGTTGGTCCGACTATCGGACGACCCGACCGGGGTGCGCACGGCGTACCGCACCTCCCACCGCCACCTGGGCGAACGCCGTTCCCCGCACGGCCCCGCCCGGTCGCGCCCGGCCGCCCGACCCGGCCCCCGCGCCCGGCCCGATCGCATGAGTCCCGCTGCGGCGCCGCCGCGAACTCGGCCATCCCGGCCTCGAACGCCACCGCGGGCCGCCAGCCCAGCTCGGCACGGAGCCGCGCGGAGTCCGCCGTGACGTGCCGGACGTCCCCGAGCCGGTACTCCCCGGTGACCAGCGGGGCCGGGCCGCCGTACGCCCGGGCCAGTGCCCCGGCCATCTCGCCGACCGTGTGCACCTCGCCGCTGCCGGTGTTGTACGCCCGGAAGCTGCCCTCGGGCCGGTCGCGCACCGCGGCCAGCGCGGCGGCGTTCGCCCCGGCCACGTCGTCCACGTGCACGAAGTCGCGGCGCTGCCCGCCGTCCTCGAAGACCCGCGGCGCCTCGCCGCGCGCCAGCGCCGAGCGGAACAGCGACGCCACGCCCGCGTACGGGGTGTCGCGCGGCATCCCCGGGCCGTAGACGTTGTGGTAGCGCAGCGTCAGCACCCGCCCGCCGCAGGCCCGCGCCCACGCCGAGGCCAGGTGCTCCTGCGCCACCTTGCTCGCGGCGTACACGTTCCGAGGGTCGACCGGTGCGTCCTCCCGGACGAGTTCCGGGGCGAGCGGCGCGCCGCAGCGCGGGCAGGGCGGCTCGAAGCGCCCCGCGTCCAGGTCGGCGACCAGCCGCGGCCCCGGCGCCACCGCGCCGTGCAGCGCGCAGCGGTAGCGGCCCTCGCCGTACACCACCATCGACCCGGCCAGCACCAGGTCGCGCACCCCGGCGCGGGCCATCGCGGCCAGCAGCACGGCGGTGCCCAGGTCGTTGCAGCCCACGTACGCGGGTGCGTCGTCCAGGTCCAGGCCGAGGCCGACCATCGCCGCCTGGTGGCAGACCGCGTCCACCCCGTCCAGCGCCCGCCCCAGGACGGCCGGGTCCCGGACGTCGCCGTGCACGAAGGCGGTGCCCGCGGGCAGCTCGGGCGGCCGCCCGCCCGGGTGCACGGCGGGCAGCAGCGCGTCCAGCACCCGCACCCCGTGCCCCTGCGACGCGAGCCGCCGCGCCACGGCCGACCCGATGAACCCGGCACCCCCGGTGAGCAGAATCTCCATGCCTGCGACGCTAGTGCGCCGTCGCGGCCGGGCGGGCCGGACGTGGCGGACCGTCAGCGGTCCGTAAGGGGTGCCGGGCCGGCCCCGGCCGCCGTCCGCAGCAGGTCGATCACCGCCCGGGCCCGGGCGCACGGGCGCAGCCCCGCGGGCCGGGCGATGACCAGCTCCAGCGTCCGGTGGCCCGGGCCGAGCGGCAGCGCGCGGACCCGGCCCCCGCCGTAGGTGTCGGCGGTGGCGGGCAGCTGGTTCAGCAGGGCGAAGCCCAGGCCGCGGGCGACCAGTGATCTGACGGTCTCGTAGCTCTGCGCCCGGTGGCGCACCCGGGGCCGCCCGCCCGCGGCCCGGACCAGGCCGAGGAAGTACTCCCGGCTGTGCGGCAGGTCCAGCAGCACCAGCGGCTCCTCGGCGAGCTCCGCCAGATCGGCCTGCGGCCGGCCGGCCATCGGGTGGTCCGCGGCGACCAGCGCGTACGGCGGCAGCGACGCGAGCGGCTCCAGCACGGTGTCCGGGCCGAAGCCGAGGTCGTAGCCGAGGGCGAACTCGATCCGCCCGGCCCGCAGTGCCGCGTCCAGCTCGGCGGCCTCGCCCTCCACCACGGTGAGCTCGATGCCCGGATGGCGGCGCTCGGCGGACTCCAGCAGCGGCGGCAGGTGGAACGGCGCCAGCGTGACGAAGCAGCCCAGCGTCACCGGGCCGGTGAGCTCACCGCCGCCGCGGGCCTCCTCGGCCAGCTGGTCGGCCTGGGCGAGCAGCGCACGGGCGCGGCCCAGCAGGTGCTCGCCGGCGGGCGTCAGGGTCAGCGCCTTGGCCTTGCGGCGCAGGAACAGCTGCAGCCGCAGCTCGCGCTCCAGATTGGCGATCGCGTGCGAGATCCCGGACTGGGCCACCACCAGCCGCTCGGCGGCGGCGGTCATGCTGCCGGCCTCGGCCACGGCGACGAAGTAGCGGAGCTGGACCAGCGTGTAGCCGGCGGTCTCGGTCACGGGGTCTCCCGGTGGGCGGTGCGGACGATCGATTTTATCGATGACACCACCACAAAAGAACTGTTTTACCGATGGCAGCCGCCCGACCCATAGTGAGGACACGGCATCCGACCGCCGTACCCCCCCACCACCCCGTACCGCTCCACCAGCCCAGAAGGAGGGCGTCATGACCCTCGTCCAGGACCACCGCCCCGCCGGGACCGACCAGCGCGACCGGTTCGTGGCGGCCATGGGGAACGCCGCCACCGGCGTCACCGTCGTCGCCACCGACGGGCCCGGCGGCCGCTGCGCGCAGACGGTCAGCGCGATGTGCTCGGTCTCCGCCGATCCGCCCTCGCTGCTGGTCTGCGTCAACGAGCGCAGCCCCCTGATCGAGGCGGTCCGGCGCAACGGCGTGTTCTCCGTCAACGTGCTGGACACCGGCCAGGCCCACGTCGCCGACAGCTTCGCCGGCCGATCCGCCGCCGGCCGCCCCTACGACTTCGGCTGCGCCGACTGGGAGACCGGCCGGACGGGGGCCCCGGTGCTCGCGCAGGCCGCCGCCGCCTTCGAGTGCGTCCTGGAGCGGGACACCGCCCAGGGCACCCACCGGGTGCTGCTCGGCCACGCGGTGGCCAGCACCCCGGGATCCGGTGCACCGCTGCTCTACCACGCCCGCGCCTACGGCGCCCACCGGCCCATCACCCCGCCCGGGGCCACCGCCCCCGGGTCCGCCACCGTGAACGAGGAGACCGCCCGATGATCCGCACCGGTGAGCAGTACCGCGAGTCCGTCCGCGACGGGCGCCGCATCTGGATCAACGGCGAGGAGGTCGCCGACGTCACCGTCCACCCCGCCTTCAAGCCGCTCGTCGACATCCGCGCCCGGATCTACGACATGGCCCACGACCCGGCCACCGCCGCCGTCATGACCTACGCCGACCCCGACACCGGCGAGCTCAACGCCGTCCAGCAGAAGCCGCCGACCAGCCGCGCGGACTGGGAGGCCAAGCGGGCCGCCACCGACGCCGTGCTCACCGACGTCGGAGGGGTGGTCACCCGGGTCGGCGACGAGACGATCGGCGAGGTCTGGTCGCTGATCGACGGCCAGGACGTGCTGGACGCGATCAACCCCGCCTTCAGCGAGAACGTCAAGCGCCACATCGAGCGCGCCTGCTTCGAGGACCCGTTCCACGTCTCGGCCAACACCGACCCCAAGGGCGACCGGTCCAAGCGCCCGCAGGACCAGGACCCGGACATGCTGCTGCACGTCGTCCGGGAGACCGACCGCGGCATCGTGGTGCGCGGCGCCAAGTACGAGACCGCCGCCGCCTACTCCAACCAGGCCTTCACCAAGCCCACCATCGCCAACTGGGGCGACAGCGAACTCTCCGACTACGCCCTCGGCTTCATGCTCGACATGGGGGCGCCCGGGCTGCGGTACATCTGCCGCACCGGCTTCGCCGGGCGCGCCCCGGCGGAGGACTACCCGCTGGCCAACCGCTTCGACGAGGTCGACACCCTGGTGGTCTTCGACGACGTCGAGATCCCGTGGGAGAACGTCCTCTTCTACCGCAACACCGAGGCCGCCACCTTCATCCGGGCAACCCTGCACCGCTACAGCGCGTACGCCTTCACCCAGCGCAACCTGCGGCTGGCCGATCTGATGATCGGTGCGGCACTCTGGAACGTGAAGCAGACCGGCCTGGAGCGCCAGCAGGCCGTCCAGGAGAAGCTCGCCGCGCTGGCCTGCTACCGCGAGGGCATCAACGCCCACCTGACCGCGGCGATCGCCCACGCCGAGCCCAGCCCCGGCGGCCTGCTGATGCCCAACCAGTCGCTGCTCTACAGCGGCCGGGTGCTGGCCTGCTCGCAGCTGCACGAGATGATGCACATCGCCCGCGAGCTGTGCGGCGGCCAGATCTGCATCACCCCGGACAAGGCCTCCTTCGAGCACCCCGAGACGGCGCCCTGGCTGGAGAAGTTCTACTCGATCAACGAGCACTGGGTCGCCGAGGACCGCCGCAAGCTCCTCGCCTACGCCCGCGACCTGCTCAACTCCGACTACGCCGGGCACCGGCTGACCTTCCAGCTGTTCGCCCAGTCCCCGCCGTTCGCCCACCTGTCGGCCGTCTACCGCAGCTTCGACTGGGACGGCCCGCTCGACCTCGTCAAGGACGCCGCCGGCCTGTCCGACCGCGTGCTCGGCTCCCTCGGGAGGACCAAGTGACCGCCGCCGCCACCGCGCAGACCACCGCGCAGACCACCGCGCAGACCCGGGCCCCGGCCGCCCACGAGCGGATCCGGACGTTCAACACCAAGGACACCTACCCCGAGCAGAGCCTCGCCAACGACCTCGCCCAGGCCGTGGTCGCCGACGGCACGGTCTACCTGCGCGGTCAGATCGGCCAGGACCTGGACACCCGCGAGAGCGTCGGCATCGGCGACGTCGAGGCGCAGGCCGAGCGGGCGATGGCCAACATCGAGCTGCTGCTCGCGGAGTGCGGCAGCGCCGTGGACGAGATCGTCAAGATCACCGTCTACCTCACCGACATCCGCTTCCGCGAGCCGGTCTACCGGGTGATGGGGCGTCGGCTCCGCGGCGTCCACTACGTCTCCACCGGTCTGGTGGTCTCCGCCCTGGCCCGCCCCGAGTGGCTGGTGGAGATCGACGCCACCGCGGTCATCCCGGCCGGACGGCGGGCCGAGGCGGCCCGGCTGCGGGCGGAGCGGGCCCGATGACCTTCTCCGTCGCGGGCCGCTGCCGGCGCACCGGACAGTTCGGCGTGGCGCTGGCCTCCTCCAGCCCGGCGGTCGCCGCCCGCTGCGCGCACGTCCGGCCGGGGGTCGGCGCGGCCTGCTCGCAGAACGTCACCGACCCGCGGCTCGGGCCGCACCTGCTGGACCTGCTCGCGGCCGGAGTGCCGGCCGGCGAGGCCGTCCGCCGCACCGCCGAGGAGGGCGGGGAGCTGGGCCGCTGGCGGCAGTTGACCGCGATCGGCAACGGCGGTCGGGCGGGCGCGCACTCCGGCGACCGGGCGCTCGGCACCCACGCCCAGGCGCTCGGCCCGGACGCGGTCGCCGCCGGCAACCTGCTCGCCGGCCCGGGCGTCCCGCAGGCCATGCTGGACGCCTTCGAGGCGTGGCCGCACCGCCCGCTGGCACAGCGGCTGATGGACGCGCTCACCGCGGGCGTGCACGCCGGCGGCGAGGCGGGCCCGCTGCACGCGGCCGGGCTGCTGGTCGCCGGCGCCGTGCCCTGGCCGGTCGTCGACCTGCGGGTCGACTGGTCGGAGCGCGACCCGGTGGCCGAGCTGGACGTGCTCTGGCGGATCTGGGAGCCGCAGCAGGAGGACTACGTCCGCCGCGCGCTGGACCCCGCGGCCGCCCCGGCCTTCGGCGTTCCGGGGGACGCATGAGCACCGCCGACGTTGCGGGCGACGCACCGGGGGCGGCCCCGGCGGACGTCCGCGCCGCGATCAGCGCCGCGGTGGCGGCGGCCGGCGGGGAGCTGCTGACGCTCAGCCACGCGCTGCACGCCGACCCCGAGCCGGCCTGGCAGGAGGTCAGGTCCGCGGCCCGGACGGCCGCCGCCCTGGCGGCGCTCGGCTACCGGGTCACCGAGGGCGTCTGCGGGCTGCCGACGGCATTCCGCGCCACCCTCGGCTCCGGTCCGCTGCACATCGCCCTCTGTGCCGAGTACGACGCCCTGCCCGGCCTCGGGCACGCCTGCGGGCACAACGTCATCGCGGCCGCCGCGGTCGGCGCGGCCGCCGGACTCGCGCCGGTGGCCGACCGGCTGGGCCTGACCGTCACCGTCCTCGGCACCCCGGCCGAGGAGGGCGGCGGCGGCAAGATCCTGATGCTGGAGCGCGGCGCCTTCGACGGCGTGCACGCGGTCATGATGGTCCATCCGGGCCCGGTGGACGTGGCCGAGGCGGACGCCTTCGCCGTCGCCCACCTCAAGGTCGGCTACCGGGGGCGGGCCGCGCACGCCGCCGCCTACCCGGAGCTCGGCCGCAACGCCGCCGACGCCCTCACCGTCGCCCAGGTCGCGATCGGCCTGCTGCGCCAGCAGCTGCCGCCGACCGTCCGGGTGCACGGCCTGGTCACCCGCGGCGGCGAGGCGCCGAACGCGATCCCGGAGCGGACCGAGGGCCGGTGGTACGTCCGGGCGGGCTCCCTGGAGGAGCTGGCCGGGGTGCAGGACCGGGTCGAGGCCTGCTTCCGCGCCGGTGCGCTGGCCGCCGACTGCGAGCTGGGCGTGGAGCCGGAGAGCCGGCCGTACGCGGAGTTCCGCAACGACGCGGACCTGCTGGGCCTCTACCGGCGCAACGCCCTGGCGCTCGGCCGGCGCTTCGCGCCGCCGGGCGATCCGGCGGCCCGGATGAACCGGGCCTCCACCGACCTCGGCAACGTCTCCCGGGTGCTGCCCGCCATCCACCCCTACCTGGGCATCGGCTCCTTCCCGGCGGTCAACCACCAGAAGGAGTTCGCGGCGCACTGCGCCAGCGCGGAGGCGGACCGGGCCGTGCTGGACGGTGCGGCGCTGCTGGCGCTGACCGCCGCCGACGCGGCCGCCGATCCGGTGCAGCGCGCCCGGCTGCTCGCGGGCGGCGGGCCCGGGCCCGCCGGGGCGGTCAGATCCGGGGGCAGCCCGTGACGGCCCGGGCGTGGCCGAGGATCAGCCGCAGTGCGGTGGCGCGGTCCACGGCGGTGTTGCGGCTGTCGATGTGCAGGCCGTAGCCGTCCTCCAGCGCGACGAGATTGCGGGCGGTGTCGCCGACGGCCTCGGTCAGGGTGAAGTCGCCGGTCGCACGGCCCAGTTCGAGGATCATTGTGTAGAGCGCGACTTCGCGGGCGAAGAGCGATCCCATCAGGGCGGCGTGCGCGCTGCTGCGGTCGGCGAGGCTGTGCAGCTCGTACAGCAGGCGGTGGGTCGGGTCGTCGGGGCCGGCCGGCAGGCCCGACTCCACCGCCGTGCGGAGCCGTTCGGCCGGGTCGGCGATGCCGTCGGTGGCGGTGCTGCGGCCGTGGGCGTAGCGCTCCACCGCGTCCCGGTGCACCTCGAACACCAGGTCGTCGAGCTCCGGGTAGTAGTAGAGGACCGATCCGGCGGAGACGCCGGCCTCGGCCGCGATGTCCTTGATCCGCAGCCCGGCCAGGCCGCGCTCGGAGATCGCCCGGCCGGCCGCCTCGATCAGCGCCTCGCGGCGCGCGCTCTGGTTCCGTGGTCTCGCCATGGCCCGAATTCTGTCACAGTCGTCAAGGTCGACACGCTCGTAACGCTCCTGTTGTTGACAGCCTCGACCGCCATTGTTTGACTTTCGATTCAAAGAACTTCGGCAGCCGGCCCCGGCCCTGCCCGCCGTACCGGCACTCCCGTCACCGGCCCCCTCGGAGGTAGACCGTGACCACCCCCACCCGCAGCGACTGGCAGGCCCGCGCCGCCGCGCTGCGTTTCGAGACCCGGGCCTTCATCGACGGCGGCTTCCGCCCCGCCGCCTCCGGCGCGGTCCTCGCCACCACCGACCCCGCCACCGGCAAGGTCCTCACCGAGGTCACCGCCTGCGGCGCCGCCGACGTCGACCGGGCCGTCCGCGCCGCCCGGACGGCCTTCGAC
>NZ_JBHWBW010000101.1:0-20536 GCF_042735675.1 Kitasatospora sp. NPDC059571 | reverse complement strand
AGCAGGCGCTGCTCAGCTGGGCCGGGCTGCGCGGCGCGGTACCGATCGTGCTGGCCACCATCCCGCTGGTGGCCGCCGCACCGCGGGCCCAGGAGGTCTTCAACATCGTCTTCCTGCTGGTCGTGGTCTTCACCCTGCTCCAGGGGCCGACCCTGCCGCTGGTCGCCCGGTGGCTGCGGATCGGCGAGGGCGACCTGGGCCAGGACCTCGGCATCGAGTCCGCGCCGCTGGAGAAGCTCCACGGCCACCTGCTGTCCGTCTCGCTCGCCCCCGGCTCCCGGATGTCCGGCGTCGAGGTCGGCGAGCTCCGCCTGCCCAAGGGCGCGGCCGTGACGCTCGTGGTCCGCGAGGGCAGCAGTTTCGTCCCCGACCGGACCACCATCCTGCGGGCCGGCGACGAGCTCCTGGTGGTCACCACCGAGGAGGTCGGCGACGCGGCCGAGCGCCGGCTGCGCGCCGTCGACCGGGGCGGCAAGCTCGCCGGCTGGCTGCACGGGCGGTAGCCGCCCGGCGCGGCCCGCGGGCGCCTTCGCACCCTGTGATCCGCGCGACGTTCACCTTGCATCAACAGACGGATTGCGCTATCTGCCGTACAATCGATCGATACGGATCATCCGTACCTGCACCATCCGCATTGCACGAACCCGCAACATCTGCCTGATGCAGAGTTGGCGCGACCGCTCGGCGGCCGCGGTCCGCAGCACACAGCCTGATGCCGGCCCCCCGCTTCCACCCCGCGGGCCGGCCCCGGACCCGGTATCTACCCCGGTCGACGCGCGAGAGGACGACTCTCGGCGCCGTCGGGGACCACCCGCACCCCGGCGCGCTACCAGGCAGCAGGAAGGACCGACCGTGACGGCCCGCCGAACGGTCGACAGCCCCATGCCCTCCGCGCCCGGCCTCCCCAGGCCTGCCGCATCCGGTCCCGACGCCGCGCCCGCGGCGCCCGCCGCACCCGCCCGGGTCGGCTACGGGACCCTGCTGCGGACCCCCGGCGCCTGGACGTTCCTGGTCCCCGCGTTCGCGGCCCGCCTGCCGTACGCCATGCTCAGCCTGGGCATCGTGCTGCTGGTGCTGGACACCCACGGCTCGTACGGCACCGCCGGCGCCGTCGCCGCGGTCTCCGCCGTCGCCCAGGCCCTGGTCGGCCCGCAGACCGGACGGCTCGCCGACCGGTACGGGCAGGCCGCCGTGCTGCTGCCCAGCGTCGCGGTGCACGCGGTGTCGGTGGGCGCCCTGATCGCGCTGGCCCTGGGCCACGCCCCGGTCTGGGCGCTGTTCGCCGCCGCCGCGCCGGCCGGCGCCAGCGTGCCGCAGATCGGCGCCATGGTCCGGGCCCGCTGGGTCTCCCGGCTCTCGGACTCCCCGTCCACCCTGAACACCGCGTTCGCCTTCGAGTCGGTGACCGACGAGTTCACCTTCGTGGTCGGCCCGGTGCTGGCCACCGCGATCGCCACCACCGTCACCCCGGCGGCCGGCCTGATCGCGGAGGCCGCACTGACCGTCGCCGGCGGCCTGGCCTTCGCCGCCCAGCGCGGCACCGCCCCCGTCCGGCACCCGCGCACGGCGGGCACCCGCGGGCCGTCCGCCCTCGCCTCCCCGGGCGTCCGGCTGCTCGCCGCCGCCTTCCTCGGCGTGGGCACGGTCTTCGGCGCCATGCAGGTCTCGGTGACCGCGTTCGCCGAGTCCGTGGGCCGGGCCGGTGCCAGCGGCACCGTCTACGGCGTCTTCGCGGGCGGCTCCATGCTGGCCGGCGTGCTGTACGGCCTGGTCGCCTGGCGCCGCTCGGCCCGCAGCCGGATGCTCGGCTGCTACGCGCTGCTGGTGCTCGGCTGCTCGACGCTCTGGGCGATGCCGAACCTGACCGCCCTGGCCGTGGCCGGCCTGTTCTGCGGCCTGGCCATCGCGCCGACCCTGATCACCGGCTACACCCTGGTGGAGACCCTGGTCGCGGACGGCGCCAAGACCGAGGCCTTCACCTGGCTGACCGGCGCGATCGGCCTCGGCCTGGCCGTCGGCTCGACCGTGGCGGGGCAGCTCATCGACGCGGGCGGCCCCTCCGCGGGCTTCCTGGTGCCGGTGGCGGGCGCCGGCCTCGGCCTGATCGGCCTGGTGGCGCTGCGCCGGCTGCTGGTCGCCCCGCGGACGGACGGCGACGCGCCGGACGCCGCACCGCAGAGCGCCGTCGCCGGGCACGGTGGTGGCCGGCGGGCGACCGCCGCGGCCGCACACCGCCCCGACGCCGGGGCACCGGCCCCCGCGGGCGCGGCGGCCGAGCTGGTGGGCGCCGGGGCGACACGGGGCTGAGCCATCTCACACCCGGCATCGCTGGACTGTTCCAGCGGAATACCGCATCATGGACGATCGTTAGCACTCATCAGGCGAGAGTGCCAGGAGGAAGCAAGTGCCCACGTACCAGTACCAGTGCACCGAGTGCGGCAGCGGCCTGGAGGCGGTGCAGAAGTTCACCGACGAGGCGCTGACCACGTGCCCCGAATGCCAGGGAAAGCTCCGCAAGGTCTTCTCTGCCGTGGGCGTGGTCTTCAAGGGCTCGGGCTTCTACCGCACCGACAGCCGGTCCTCCTCCAGCAGCTCGGTCGGCGCGGGTTCGTCCGCCTCGTCCTCCGCTGCGTCGGCCCCGGCCTCGGCGTCGTCCGCCCCGTCGTCCTCGGGCTCGTCGTCCTCGACGGCCTCGGCCCCGGCCGCGAGCTGACACACCGCTCCACGCTGCGGAAGCCCGGTACCCCACCCCTGCGGGGGCGGTCCCGGGCTTCCGGCTCTCCGGGCTTCCGGCTCTCCGGGCTTCGGGCTCTCCGGGCCCCTGAACGGGCTCGGCGGGTCCGGCTTCCCCTTCCGTGCCCCTTGCGGGTGACACGGGTTGTCCACAGGCCGGGGTTATCCACAGGTTTTCGGGCGCCGCCGCGTGTGCACGGGCTGCGTCGGATCCTGATCGCGCGGCGCCCGTCCGGGCGCCGTCGAGAACGATCCAACGGAAGGCAGATCCGATGGAGACCCACCGGCCCGGTAGCGGCGGCGCCGCGCACCGCCTCGCCCCCACCGCCCCGTTCGCACCGTTGAGGGCCGGAGGCTGCGCGACCCCGCCCCCGCCGGGTGTGCCGCCCCGCCGGCAGGTGCCGGGCTTCCCGCCGATCCGGCGCGGGTCCGGCGGGCGGCACCGCCTCCAGCAGGCCGTCCGGCACCGACCCGGATTCATCGCGGCCGGGCTGCTGGCCGCGGCCACCGCGCTCACCGCCGGTCCGCTGCGGCCCGGCCCGCCCCCGCCGACCGCCGCTCCCGCCGCGGCGTCCGAGCCGCTCACCGGGCCGCGCTGCCCGGACGGCGCCCCGCCCGTGCACTGACCGGCACGGGGCCGTGTCGCGGCGGTGCGCCCCAGGGCCGCGCCCCAGGGCCGTGTCCTAGCCGCCGTGGTGCGGCGGGCGCTGGCTCAGGTACCAGTCGAGGCCACGGCCGCCCGACCCCTGGCCGCCGGGGCGCTCGCCCCAGCCGCTGTCCGTGTCGTCGCTGGTCTGCCGCTCGAGCGGGTCCGTGAAGACCAGCTTCGCGGCGGCCCGCTTCGGCTCCGCACCCGCGTTCTCCGGCTGCCCGGCGCCGTCGGCCGCTCCGGCCTCCCCGGGCCGTTCCGCGTCCTGCTCACCCATCGTTCGTCCTCCTGCTGTCCCACTGCTGTCCCACCACGGCCTCATGACCAGCCTAGGTCCGAGGGAGCGGACCCAGGGCCCGCCGCATGCCGAAGGCCCGGCACGGAAGGTCCGTACCGGGCCGCCGGCAGCACCGTCAGGCCGCCTCGAAGCCCGCGTGGTCGGCGATCTTCTTCAGCTCGGCCAGTGCGTGCTTCTCGATCTGGCGGATCCGCTCGCGGGTGAGGCCGTGCTGCTTGCCCACCTCGGTGAGCGTCCGCTCGCGGCCGTCCTCCATCCCGTACCGGGACCGGATGATCGACGCCGTGCGGTCGTCGAGCCGACCGATCAGGTCGTCCAGCTCCTCACGGCGCAGCATGACCATCACGGCGTCCTCCGGCGAGACGGCGCCGGTGTCCTCCACCAGGTCGCCGAACTGGGTCTCGCCCTCGTCGTCGACCGCCATGTTGAGGCTGACCGGGTCGCGCGCCCAGTCCAGCACGTCCTTGATGCGCTCCTCGGTGGTGTCCAACTCGGCCGCGATCTCGGCCGGGTCGGGCTCCCTGCCCAGCTCCTTGGCCTTCTCGCGCTGCACCCGGCGGATCCGTCCGAGCTCCTCCACCAGGTGCACGGGCAGCCGGATGGTGCGCGACTGGTCGGCGATGGACCGGGTGATCGCCTGCCTGATCCACCACGTCGCGTACGTGGAGAACTTGAAGCCCTTCGCGTAGTCGAACTTCTCGACCGCCCTGACCAGGCCCGCATTGCCCTCCTGGATGAGGTCCAGCAGGGGGAGCCCGCTGCGCGGGTACCGGCGGGCCACCGCGACCACCAACCGGAGGTTGGACCTGATGAAGACGTCCTTGGCGCGCTCCGCGTCCTCGGCTATCGCCTCCAGCTCCTCACGCGTGACACCCTCGGGCAGTTCGTCCTCGTCCAGCAGGTGCTGGGCGTACACGCCCGCCTCGATCCGCAGCGAGAGCTCGACCTCCTCGGCGGCGTCGAGCAGCGGAGTCCGGGCGATCTCGTCCAGGTACATGCCGACAAGGTCGCGGTCGGCCTCGAGGTTGGTCGGGCGGGCCGAGCGCGTCCGGTCGGCCTTGTCGCGAACGACGGCACGGGTGGCCATGCTTGCTCCCTTGCTGGATTGCCGGGTTTGGCGGCGACGCCCGCGCGGGGCTGCGCTGCTCATAGAGATGCGGGCCTCCTGGAGGCTCACACGTAACGATCCAACGCACAGAAATGGGACAACATTCCCAACACGCTCAGATTTTCTCGCGCGATGCAGTATCCTGCCGACTTTCCCCGCGATGATGGACGGTGCGTCACCGGGCGGACACACTCCGGCTGGAAGTGCTCCGCCGGGCCGTCCGCCATCTCTTCCAACGAACAACACCGGCCGATCGCACCCTCTCCGCACAAAAGATGCCGAATCGCTATCCCGCGAGGGCCGCCCGGAGGGCTCCCCCTGGGAAGGTGAAGGCCATGCACCCATCAGCCGCCACCGCCGTCGCCACCCACCGGCGACTGACCCGGTACGCCCTGGTGGGGGGCATCGGCACGGCCCTGTTCCTCGGGCTGCTCGCCCTGGTGGAGTTCCGGTGGGGCCCGCTGGCCCGCCTCGACCACCACTGGGACGACGCCCTGCACCGCTACGCGCGGCAGCACACGGCCTGGACGGCCTCCATGCAGACGCTCGCCGACATCGGCGGCACGGTCACCATGCGCGTGGCGCTGCTCGCCGTGGCCGCCTGGCTCTGGGCCGTCGGCGCCCGGGTCCTCGCCCTCTGGGCGGCGGCCCAGGCCCTGCTCGGCTGGGCCGCCAACTGGGCGCTCAAGGGTGTGATCGGCCGGCCGCGGCCGCACTTCGCCGATCCGGTGTCGCACGCGAGCGGCGGCTCCTTCCCGTCGGGGCACGCCATGGCCTCCGCCATCACCTGCGGGGCGCTGGCCGCGCTGATCTGGCCGGTGGCGGGGCGGGCACTGCGGATCGGCTCCTGCACCACGGCCGCGATCGCCGTCCTCGCCGTCGGCTGGACGAGGATCGCGCTGGGTGTGCACTGGCCCAGCGACGTGGTGGCGGGCTGGCTGGGCGCCGTCGCGACGCTGGGGCTGATCACTGCGGCGGTGGAGCTGTGGCGGCCGGGCGCACTGGTCCGCGACCTGGTGACGGTGGACCGGCGGACCCGGCCCCGGGTGCAGCGCGTGCTGGTCCGCGGAGGCGGCCCGCGACCGGTCGGCGACGGCCCCGACGACGCCGGTCCGGAGGACGACGGCCCCGACGACGGCCCCGACGACCACCTCGACGATCGGCCCGGCGAGAACGACGACGCCGGGGGCGGCGCCGGGACGAACCCCGGGGGCGGGCGCGAGGACGGGAACGGCGACCGCGGGAGCGGCGGCGGGAGCACCGGCGGGGCGTCCGTCCGCCGCCGCCGCGGCTGACGCCGCCCGCGCGACGGACCCGGCGGGCATTGCCCGCGCCATCGCACGAGCCCGCCGCAACCGGAATGACTGACGTGCAGTGAGAAAGGTCACACGTCATGACGGGGCATCCATCGAAGGGAGGGAGTGCATCGGTGATTGTTGAACCCGAACGGACCGATCAACAGGCGGACATAACCGGACAGATCATCACGATCCCCCACGCTTGCCCCTCCAGGGCCCTGCGATGCCCCGATATCCTCCGTTCACGGAGAGCTGTCCCCCGCGACACCGGGCTCCCCAGCCAGTGCCGCCGTGCGGCAGACTTCTCCGGCTGGGCGCGCCTGCGCGGAGGCCCCGCAGCCCCACCGCCCAGGCACCGAGTGACGGGGGTCCGATGACCATGCACACGACGGACGAGTCCTCCGACTCGTACGCGTACGCCGACCCGCCCACCATGGCGCTGCGCAAGATCCCCGGGCAGCCGCCGCACGCGGACGGGCCGCAGCCCGCGCAGCCGCCGGTGGCCGGTCAGCCGCAGATCCCCGGCCAGTCACAGGCGCCCGGCCAGCCGCCCGTACCGGGACAGGCGCCGCACCAGCCCGCACCCTCCGTACCGGCCCAGCGCCAGGAGGAGACGGCGCAGCCCGCCAAGCCCGCGGCCTCGACCGGCCGCAACGGCCTGATCATGGCGCTCGGCACACTCGCCTCGCGCGCCCTGGGCTTCGTGCGCAGCGCGATGATCCTCGCCGCACTCGGCACCAGCCAGGTCAGCGATGCCTTCAACATCGGCAACTCGCTGCCCAACGTGGTCTACATGATGCTGATGGGCGGTGTGCTGGCCTCGGTCTTCGTGCCGGAGCTGGTCCACGCCGCGCAGACGCACAAGGACGGCGGCGTCGCCTACACCGATCGCCTGCTCACCCTGTGCGCCGTCATCCTGGTGGTGCTGACCATCGGTGCCTGGCTCGCCGCACCGGCCATCGCCGACTTCTACTCCGGCTACCCGGACGGCCCGCAGCGCGACCTCACCATCGCCTTCGCCCGGTACTGCCTGCCGCAGATCTTCTTCTACGGCGTCTTCACGCTGCTCGGCCAGGTGCTCAACTCCCGCGACCGCTTCGGCGCGATGATGTGGACGCCCGTCCTCAACAACGTCGTGGCGATCGGTGTCTTCGGCCTCTACATCGCCATCGGCGCCGACGCCAGGACGGCCGGGGACATGACCTCGGGCCAGACCATGCTGCTGGGCGTGGGCAGCACGCTGGGCATCGTGGTGCAGGCGCTCGGCCTGCTGCCCTCGCTGCGCTCGTCCGGCTTCCGCTGGCGCCCGCGGTTCGACTGGCGCGGCGCCGGGCTCACCAAGCCGCTCCGGGCCGCCAGCTGGGCCCTGCTCCTGGTGGTCGTCACCCAGCTCTCGTTCGCCGTGATCTCCCAGCTCACCGCCCGGGCCGGCACCCTCGCCGACAACAGCGGCCTCAAGAACATGGGCCTGGGCGTCGCCGGCTACAACAGCGCCTACCAGCTCTTCGTGGTGCCGCAGGGCGTCATCACCATCTCCCTGGTGACGGCCCTGCTCCCCGGGATGACCCGGTCCGCGACCGCCGGACGGCTGTCCGAGATCGGCTCCGACCTCGCGGGTATGCTGCGCTCCTCCGCCGCGATGATCATCGTCGCCTCGGTCCTCTTCATCGCGCTGGCCCCGCAGATCACCGCCATCGCGTACGGCCACGGCATGACCACGCCCACCGCGACGTGGATCATCGCGCAGACCCTGATGGCCTTCGCGATCGGCCTTCCGGCGTTCTGCGCGCAGTACGCGCTCGCCCGCGGCTTCTACGCGATGGGCGACGCCAGGACGCCGTTCTGGCTCACCACCGTCACCACGGGCGTCAACGCGGGCCTGTCCTGCGCCGCGTACCTGCTGCTCGGCCCGCGCTGGATCATCATCGGCATGGCCGCCGCCCAGAGCGTGGCCTGCCTGACCAGCGTCGCCATCACCGGCTGGGCCCTCGGCCGCAAGCTGCGCCGCCCGGCGCCCGCCGCCGAGACCCAGCAGCAGGCCCCCGACGCGACGATGCAGCTCACCCTCCGCCGCGGCCGGCCGCGCAGCGGCCTGGACGGCGGCTCGGTGCTCGCGCTGCACATCTCGCTGGCGGCGGCCTGCGTCCCCGGCGCGGTCGCGGCGGTCTGGCTCGGCGGGCGGATCAACGACGCCATGGGCTACGGCCTGGTGAGCAACACCGTCGGACTGGCGGTCGGTTCGCTCGTCGTCCTGCTGTCCCTGTTCGCCCTGGCGCGGCCGTTCGGCGCCGGCAGCGCGGTCGCCCCGCTCGCCCGCAAGCTGCGCATCCCCTACCCCGAGCCGGCGCCCGCCACGGGCAACGGCAAGCACCGCCGCTAGAGCTTGTCCGACAAGCCCTGGAACACCGCCGCCGGACCACCCGGGGCCGGCCCGTCGGGCCGGCCCCGCACTGCTCTCGGCCACCGTTCGATCCACCGCGGCCACTCCCGGCGGGCAGGCCTCTGACCTGCTGCGCGACCCCCGTCGTTCGCCCTTCCGTGACACCCCGTCAGCCCGTCCCGGTGATCTTCCGGCGCGATTCGCCGGGAGACCGACCCCGCTGGACCGTGCACGCTCCACCGGGTGCTAGCTTCTCGTCGCCGCCGTGTGACGGGCGTGCGCACCACCGGTCCGCCGTCGTGCGCCCCGTGCCGCCGGACGCTTCAGAGCCCGACCGGCTCGATCCGGTCCAGGACACGGGAAAGGCCAGCTGAATCCGTTGACCGACACACACAGAGCCGGGCACGGCTCCACGGGCGCCGCTCACCGCAGAACCCACAAGCTGCGGATACCGCTGGCGATAACGGCTGCCGTCGCCGCGTCCGCGACGGGGTTCGCGCTGCTGGCCGGAGCCAACACCACCCCGGCGAGTGCGGTCGGTTCCGACCAGCTGCAGCGCGAGTTCGCCGCTGCGGCGGGCGAGTTCCACGTGCCCGAGAGCGTGCTGCTGGCCCTGTCGTACCAGCAGTCCCGCTGGGAGTCGCACCACGGCGAGCCGAGCACCACCGGCAACTACAGCGTCATGGGCCTGACCCAGGTCGACCCCGCTGCGGTGGCGAAGGCCATCGACGCCGGTCCCGGCCCCGAGGTGGACGGCCGCGGCGACGACGCCCCCGTGCGCAAGGACGCGCCCCCGGTCCAGGTCGAGGACAGCCCTGCCCTGCACACGCTGGACCAGGCCGCCAAGCTGATCGACAAGCCCGCTGACAAGCTCAAGTCGGACCCGGCCCAGAGCATCCGCGGCGCCGCCGCCCTGCTGGTCGAGTACCAGAAGGCTGCCGGCAAGCCTCTGTCGGGCGACCCGGCGGCCTGGTACTCGGCGGTGTCCCGGTTCAGCCAGTCCCCGGCGGACTCGGGCGGCAACGACTTCGCCGACCGCGTGCTCGGCACCGTCCAGGTGGGCGCGAGCCGGACGACCACCGACGGCCAGCTGGTGACGCTGGCGGCCGCCCCCGCGGTCAAGGCCGGCGACCGGGCCGCGCTGCGGCTCAGCTCGGCGGACGGCCAGACCCCCGTCCCGCTCGGCGCCCCCGTGATCACGGTGAAGCGCCCCGCGGGCAGCGGCAGGACCGGCCGGACGGGTACCAAGTCCGGCAAGCCCACCGGCTCCACGACCACGGGCTCGACCACCGGCCGCAGCACGACGGGGACCACCGGCACCGCCGGCACGGGCACCACCGGCAGCACGGGCGCCTCGTCGCACACGGCCACCGGCACGCGGACGGCCGTCCAGGCGGCGTTCACCACCGCCCCCGCCGTCGGGAGCCTGCTGGCCGACGAGCCGCACCCCGTCGAGTGCCCGACCAGCCTCTCCTGCGACTTCAAGCCGGCCGCGTACGCGCTGACCGACACGTCCGACCCGACGTCCTACGGCAACTACACGATCGCCGACCGTCCGAGCGACGGCGACAAGATCGAGTACATCGTCATCCACGACACCGAGGGCGGCTTCGACGGTTCGATCGCCACCTTCCAGAAGCCGGCCACCCAGGCCAGCGCGCACTACATCATCCGGTCCTCGGACGGCCACGTGACGCAGCTGGTGAACACCAAGAACATGGCCTGGCACGCCGGCAACAAGACCGTCAACATGCACAGCATCGGGATCGAGCACGAGGGCTACGCGTTCCCGAGCAACAACGCGACCTGGTACTCGGAGCAGCTGTACCAGTCCTCCGCGGCGCTCACCCGCTACCTGGCCGACCGGTTCGGCGTGCCGCTCGACCGGCAGCACATCATCGGCCACGACGACGTCCCCGGCCCGCGCCAGTCGGACATCGCCGGCATGCACTGGGACCCGGGCACGTTCTGGGACTGGAACCACTACATGGACCTGATCGGCGCGCCCGTCCGGGCCAGCACCGGCGGCCCGATCCTGGTCGGCGGCAAGGTCACCATCGCGCCGGCCTTCGACTCCACCAACACTCCCCCGGTCGACAACACCGCCGCCCGCCCGGAGAACTTCGTCTACCTGCGCACCGCGCCGAACGCCGGCGCCGCCCTGATCAACGGCGGCACCACGCAGGCCGCCAACTGGAAGGCCAAGGCGGTCGCGGGCACCAGCTACGTCGTCGCCGACCAGCAGGGCGACTGGACGGCGATCTGGTACGACAGCGTGAAGGCCTGGTTCTACAACCCGAACGGCCAGAGCGCCGCCGCGGACAACCGCGCCGGCCAGACCGTCCTGGTGCCCAAGGCCGGGCAGACCTCCATCCCGGTCTACGGTCGGTCCTACCCGGAGCTCACCGCCTACGCGCCGTACCCGGCGATCGACACCACCAACCTGACGCCGGCGCCGTACACCGCCACCGTCCCGGCCGGCCAGGGCTACCTGCCCGGCAGCGACCAGGCGCTCGCCGGCGACTTCTACTACGCGCAGAACATCAACGGTGACGCGCCGAACGACCGCACCCTGGTGGTCGGCACCGACACCTACTACCCGATCCGGTACAACCACCGGCTGGCGTTCCTGAAGTCCACCGACGTCGACCTGGTCACCGCGACCACCCCCGCGCCGAGCGGGTACGCCCCGGTGACGCCGAAGCGCCTGCTGGACACCCGGTCCGGTCTGGGGGCCGCGAAGGCCAAGGTCGGCACGGACAGTTCGATCACCCTCCCGGTCACCGGCGGCGCCGGCGGCGTCCCGGCCAACGCCACCGCGGTGATCCTCAACGTCACGGCGGTCAACCCGACCGCGGCCGGCTTCGTGACGGTCTACCCGGACGGCCAGCCGCGGCCGGCCTCGTCGAACCTGAACTTCACCGCCGGGCAGACCATCCCCAACCTGGTGGTGGTCCCGGTCGTGAACGGCAGCGTGCGGCTGTACAACCGCGCCGGCACCGTCGACCTGCTGGCCGACATCACCGGCTACTACGCACCCGACGCCGCGGCCGCGCTGGCCACCGTGACGCCGAACCGCCTGCTCGACACCCGCATCGGCCTCGGCGCCCCCCAGGCCAAGGTCAACCCGGACAGCACGCTGACCCTGACGCTGGACGGCGTGCCGGCGAACGCCACCGGTGTGGTGCTGAACGTCACCGCGGTCAACCCGACCGCGGCCGGCTTCGTCACCGTGTACCCGCACGGCAGCGACCTCCCGGTGGTCTCCAACCTGAACTTCACCGCCGGGCAGACCATCCCCAACCAGGTGATCGTGCCGGTCTCCGACGGCAAGGTGAACCTCTACAACCGGGCCGGGACGGTCGACCTGCTGGCCGACATCACCGGCTACTACGCGCCCGACGCCACCTCGAAGTTCATCGGCACCGGCCCGAGCCGCCTGCTGGACACCCGTACCGGCGTCGGCACGCCCACCGGCAAGGCGGCCCGGCTGCACGGCGACAGCTCGATGGACCTGACGGTCGCCGGCCGGGCGGGCCTGCCGCTCAACGGCGTCACGGCGGTGGTCCTCAACGTGACCGCCGTCCAGCCGACCTCGAGCGGGTTCGTCACCGTCTACCCGGCCGGCACCACCCGGCCGGTGGTCTCCAACCTCAACTTCACCGCCGGGCAGGTGATCCCCAATCTGGTGGTCGTCCCGGTGAAGGACGGGAAGGTCTCGCTGTACAACCGGGCCGGCGACATCGACCTGGTCGCCGACATCACCGGCTACTACACCGGCTGACGTCCGGCCGGACACCTGTCGCAAAGGCCCTGGGGCGGGTGGGCTCAGCGCGGGGCGGGGCCCCGGCGGGGGGGGGCCCGGCCCCCCCCGCCCCCCCCCGCGGGCCCCCCCCCCCCCCCCCGGGCCCCCCCCCCCCCCCCCCCGTCGGCGTCCCGGCACCGCCCCGACCGGCCGCCGGCCCGGGGCCCGGGGCCGGTCGTCAGGGCAGGACGAGCCAGCGCCGTCCGTCGAGGAGTTCGCGCGCCGCGTCGAGGTGGCCCGCGTGGCAGGCGGTCTCCGTGATCACGTGCAGCAGGACGTCCCGGAGCGTGTGCAGGTGCGGCTCCCCGAAGAGCCGACGGGGCCACCACGCCAGGGGCGCGTCCGGCGCCGAGGCCGCCACGACGGCGTCGGCGAGCCCGGCCTCGCGCCGGTAGGCGTCGAGCACCTCCGCCACCGGCACCTCCGGCCCCACCTGCCAGGCGTCCTCGGCCCCCTCCAGCGAGGCGATCACCACCGCGTCCCCGGCGACCACCGCCCGGAACCAGAACCGCTCGACGTCCAGCGCGAGATGCCGGACGAGGCCCAGGCAGCTCCACCCGGACGGCAGCACCGGCCGCCGCAGCGCGTCGGCATCCAGCCCGCCGAGGATCCCCAGCACATGCCGCCGCTGCCCGTGCAGACTCGCCGACAGGGCCCGGATCTCGGCGTCCGCTCCCCCGCCCGCCCCGATCGTCCCGTCCACGCCACTCCCTCGGCCACGGCCGCCGGGCGGCCCGTACTGCGAAGCCGCCTCCGGTCGCCGACCGTACACCGACGGACCGTCAACCACACCGATGGTGAGCCGGACCGGGAGCAGGCGATCGGCGGCGCGGAGCAGTACCACCGGCGCCGCTCGCCGGGCGGGGACCCGCCGCCGGCGGCCGTTACCCCCGGGTGTAGAAAGGGCCGCCGCGCATCTGCTCGGCGGACCAACAAGGGGTGGATCTTCCGCATGCCAAGCCGCTTCATCCAACGCTCCGTTGTCGCACTGCTCGCCGCGGCAGCACTCGCCACCGGCGCCCCGTCGGCCGGTGCCGCCCCGGCGCTCGCGCCGGCCAACACGCCCTGCACCACCACCGGCGTCGCCTGGGACACCACCGCCGGCGTGAGCCCGGGCCAGGAGCTCTCCCCCGGCCAGCGCCTGAGCGTCCCCGGCGTCAGCACGGTGATGCAGTGGGACGGCAACCTGGTCACCTACCTGATGACGCCCGACGGGCACCAGGGCCCGCCGCTCTGGAGCTCCGGCACCTGGGGCAACTGGGGCGCCCACGCGGTCATGCAGACCGACGGCAACTTCGTCATCTACCGCCAGGGCAGCACCAACACGCGCGACGCCCTGTGGTCCACCCGCACCTGGGGCCACCCCGGCATGCACGCCTACCTGTTCCGGGACGGCGACTTCGGCGTCAGCACCGCGGGCTACGTCTTTCCGATCTGGCACACCGTCACGGTGAACATGATTCCCAAGCTCTGCTCGGCGAACATCCTGACGCCCGGCGAGTGGATGCAGTCGGCCGAGGCCTGGCTGGTGCTGCAGCTCGACGGCAACATGGTCCTCTACCGCAAGCGGGACGGCGCCGCGCTGTGGAGCAGCCACACGTACCGCAAGCCCGAGGTGAGCGCCTGGATGCAGAGCGACGGCAACCTGGTCCTCCGCAGCAACTGGTCGATGGAGGTGTGGAGCTCGCACACCTACAACAACTCGGGCGCCCACGCGGATCTCCAGGACGACGGCAACTTCGTCATCTACCGCCACGACGGCTCCAACCCGAGCGACGCCGTCTGGTCCACCGGGACCTGGCGCACCGCCGGGCAGTAACCGCCGACCGCGCGCTGCCCTGCCCTGCCCGGACGGCGGCTGCCGGGCACCTCCCCGGCGGCGAGCCCCCGGCCGCGCTCCGTCGGAACGCGCCGGCACCTGTGACTCGGTCCGCTCCGCCCGATCCCGGCACGCAAGGGCCGGCTCCCGAGGTTCAGCCTCGCGAGCCGGCCCTCGGGACGTTCTTCCCCCTGGTCGGGCGGGAGCCCCGACCCGCGACCCCGACGATCCGTACCTACGGCGCTCAGCCGCGTGCGCCTCATCAGGTGCTCACAGCGATCTACGTGATCCCCCCTCCTGCGCCCCGTACCGCTGTACTGCGCCGAGAACCTCGCCCGCGTCGCCTCCGAGCGCCGGCGGGTCCTCGCCGTCTGCCTCGACAGCGTCTTCATCGCGCTGCCCGCCCTGGTCATCGTGCTGGTGGGCGTGCTCTGAGTACGCGTCCGACGGCGTGGCACGACAGAGGCCCAGGTCGGAGGGACATTCCCTCTGGCCTGGGCCTTTTCTCGTTTTCGGTGCTGTGCCCCAGGCAGGATTCGAACCTGCGACACCGGCTTTAGGAGAGCCGTGCTCTATCCCCTGAGCTACTGAGGCGGGTGCCTGCCGAGGGTTCCGCGCGGGGCGGGGCGTTCGGCCGACCGCAGACAGACTAGCGGATCCTGCCCGCGGAGATCTCCGGTGTATTCGGCCGGACCGGGTGCCGCCGGGCCGTGCGGCGCGGGCCGGGTGCCGGTGGCCGCCACCTGCGCGGGTGACGGGAGCGAGGTCCCGGTCGTTACCATCGGCACGGGGGCCGATCCGTACCGGAACATCCCGGTGCACGGGCTCGGGCGCTGCGGACGGGCCCGTGCCCGGCCGGCTCCGGCCCGTCCTCCGGACGACGGGGCCCGCTGCCGCCGCACGGCAGCCGCCCGCCCCCAGGACCGGCGGTCGACACCGCCGACGACGTGAAAGGCTCAGACGTGACTGCCGCTGAGGAGACCACCTTCGCCGATCTCGGCAAGGTGCTGGTGATCATCCCGACCTACAACGAGGCCGAGAACATCGAGCGGATCGTCTCCCGGGTCCGTGCCGCGGTCCCCGAGGCGCACGTCCTGGTCGCGGACGACAACAGCCCGGACGGCACCGGCGACCTCGCCGACAAGCTCGCCGCCGACGACGCCCACATCCGCGTCCTGCACCGCAAGGGCAAGGAGGGCCTCGGCGCCGCCTACCTCGCCGGCTTCCGCTGGGGCATCGACGAGGGCTACGCCGTTCTCGTCGAGATGGACGCCGACGGCTCCCACCAGCCCGAGGAACTCCCCCGCCTGCTCACCGCCCTGCGCGGCGCCGACCTCGTCCTCGGCTCCCGCTGGGTCCCCGGCGGCGAGGTCGTCAACTGGCCCAAGTCCCGCCTGCTCATCTCCCGCGGCGGCTCCCTCTACTCCCGCCTCATGCTCGGCGTCCCGATCAAGGACGTCACCGGCGGCTACCGCGCCTTCCGCAAGGAGACCCTCCTCGGCATCGGCATGGACGAGGTCGCCTCCGCCGGCTACTGCTTCCAGGTCGACCTCGCCTGGCGCACCGTGAAGGCCGGCTTCAAGGTCGCCGAGGTCCCGATCACCTTCGTCGAACGCGAGCACGGCGCCTCCAAGATGAGCCGCAACATCGTCTTCGAGGCCCTCCTCCGCGTCACCGGCTGGGGCCTCACCGACCGCCTCGGCAAGCTGACCGGCGGGTCCACCAGGCCCGGTACGGCGAAGAACGGCTGACACCGCGGGTGCGCACGGCCGCCGCCCGGGCGAGCATGGGGCTCGGGCGGCGCACCTCGTGCCCCCGCGGAAGGAGCCGCAGTGACCGAGCCGCAGCAGCCGGGACTGCGCGCCAGGGCGTCGGCCCTGGCCGTCACGGTGCGCGGCCTGCCCGATCGCATCCCCCTGGTGGGCCGCGCGCTGCACCAGATGATCCGGGTGAACCTGCTCGACAACTCCACCCGATTGGCCGCACAGGCCTTCCTGAGCGCCCTGCCCGCGCTCTTCGTGGTGGCGGTGTTCGCCCCCGCGTCGGTGAAGGACGGCATCGTCTCCTCGATGCGCGAGCAGCTGGGGCTGAGGGGCGTCACGGACGCCCAGGTCCAGCAGCTGATGTCGCCCGGGGAGGACGACGTCGCGCAGGGCATCGGCGCCTTCGGCGCGCTGGTGACGCTGCTGTCGGCGACCGCGATGAGCCGGGCGCTGCAGCGGGTCTTCGAACGCTGCTGGGACCTGCCGCGGGCCGGCGGCCGGGTGGCGATCGGCCGCTGGGTGCTGTGGCTGCTGGTGTGGCTGGTGGCGCTGATCTTCCAGCATCCGCTGCACGACGGGTTCGGCCTGGGCCGCTGGCTCGGGCTGCCGCTGACCTTCGCGGCGACCACGGCGCTCTGGTGGTGGACGCAGCACCTGCTGCTGGCCGGCCGGGTGGGCTGGCGCCCGCTGCTGCCCGGGGCGCTGCTGTGCGGGGTGGCCGTGCTGGGCGTCGGCGCCGTCGCCGAGGTGTACCTGCCGCGGGCGGTCTCGGAGAGTGTGGGGCGGTTCGGCTCGTACGGGGCGGTGCTGACCGCGCTGTCCTGGCTGATCGTGCTGTTCACCGCGATCACGCTGGCGGTCATGCTGGGCCGGGTGCTCGCCGAGGAGCCGCCGGTGGCGCGGCTGCTCGGCATTCCCGAGGAGCCCGGGGAGCCCGGGGACCGGGACGGTCGGGACGGTCCGGACGGGCCCGGCGGCGCCGTGTCGGCCGCCCCGGTGCGGGCGCCGGACAACGGACCGGGACCCGCGGCGGGCCGGCGGCCGCCGGCGCAGGACGGCGTGGCCCCGGCCGGGCCGGGCGGCGGCCCGGACGGCTGACGGCCCCGCCGCGCCCTGCCCCTGGCGGGGTGGGAGCGGCGGGGCCGTCGAGGGCTGCCCGGGCGGGGCGCCCGGTCAGAGCAGGCGCAGCAGCCGGGACATGATGGACGGCGGCGCGAGGTCGCGCTGGAGGGTGACCGGCACCTCGATCCGGCCCTCGCCCTCGCCGGCGGAGAGGGTGCCGACCTGGGTGCCGGCCTTCTCGCTGTGGCGGAGCTTGACGGCGTCCAGGTCGAGCTGGGCGGTGATGCCCGCCCAGCCGGCGACGGTGAGGTCCTTGCCGGCGACGATCGGGACGGTGCCGCCGAGGCCGTCGTCGACGTGGCCGACGACCTGCCCCTTGGTGGCCAGGGTCTGGCCGTTCAGGCCGTTCTGCACCGACTTGATGATCTTGAGGCTGGGCGCCTGGGCGACCACCGCGAGGTCGACCCCGGCGACGGCGGGCTGGCGGAGCGTGACGCCGATGATGGTCCGCTTGACGCCGCCGATCTCCTTGACCGCGGCCCACATCAGCGCGGACTGGGCGGCGGTGGACGAGCCGGTCTTCACGCCGATGACGCTGCCGCGCTCGCTCCACACCAGCTTGTTGGTGTTGGAGATGGCGAGGCCGTTGTAGCGCATCTCCGGCTCGGCGACGATCTGCCGGAAGACGTCGTCCTTCATGACCTGCTCGGCGAGCTTGAGCTGGTCGCTCGCGGTGCTCTTGGTGTTCTCGTTGTACCCGGCCGGGTCGGCGTACACGGTGTTGGCCATCCCGAACTCCGCGGCCTGGGCGTTCATCTTCTTGACGAACGCGTCCTCGGAGCCGGCGTCCCAGCGGGCGAGCAGCCGGGCGACGTTGTTGGCCGACGGCAGCATCAGCAGTTCCAGCGCCTGGTACTGGCTGAGCTGCTGGCCCTCGGTCAGCTTGGCCCGGGACTGGTCGGTGTCGGTGGACTCCGTGGCGGCGGCCTTGTCGACGGTGATGTCGGGACCGTTCTCGCCCTTCTTGAGCGGGTGGTCCTTGAGGATGAGGTAGGCGTTCATCACCTTGGTGACCGAGGCGATGGAGACCGGCGTCTGGTCGCCGGAGGTGCCGACCGGCCCGACACCGATCACCGCGGCGGCGGACTGGCCCTTGGCCGGCCAGTCCACCTTCAGCTGGTCGCCGCCGAAGGTGTAGGTGGTCGGCAGGGCGAGGGCGGTCGTCGGGGAGGGCAGCGGCCGCAGCAGCTGGGCGACGACGACGATGCCGAGGACGAACGCCAGGAACACGCCCCAGATCACGGAGCGCCTGGCGGCGCGGCGCAGCGGGGTGTCGGGGCGGGCGCTGAGGGTGGCCAGCACCTCCATCGCCTCGATGGTGTTCTCCGGCAGCGGCACGGGTGCCGGGTCGGGAACGGGCAGCGGCTCGGGGGCCGGGGGCGGCGTCGGCAGGGGCTGCGGGCGCGGCGGGGCCGGGCGCGGCTCGGGCTCGGGCTCCGGTTCGGGACTCGGGTGCGGCTCCGGGACGGGAGCGGGCTCGGGGACGGTGCCGCCGGACGGCTTGGGGCCGGTCTTCAGGCCGGCTCCGGCGACCGCGCGGCTGTCCCGCATGGCGAGACGCGGGTCGGCGCCCGCCGCCTTGGGGCCGTCCTTGGCGGCGGTGCCCGCGGCGGAGAGCGCGGAGGCGCCGGCGGGGGCGGCCGGGGCCGCCTTGCGGGCCTCGGCCGGGATGCGCAGGGCGGTGGTCCGGTCGTCCACCGGGGTGGCGTCGGCGGCCTTCCCGGGGGCCGGCTTCCGCAGCTCCGGGGGCAGGCGGAGTGCGGTGGTGGCCTGGTCGACGGGCCCGGTCGGCGCGGCGGGCGCGGTGGTGCCGCCGGTCTCCGGACGCTCGTCGGGCTTGTCGGTCCGCTCCGCCTCCCCGGGCTTCTCGGACTTCGGCGCGGCACCGGCGGGGGCGGCCGCGGCGGCCGGCCGGCGGACCTCGTCGGGGAGCCGCAGGGCGGTCGTGGCGTTGTCCACGGGCAGTCGCAGCGCCCGGGTGGCGTTGTCCACGGTACGGACACGCAGGTGCACGGTGGACCCGGCCGGACCCTCGACCGGGGCGTCCCCGTCGTCGTCCCCGTCCTCGTCCTTGCTCTCGTCCTCGGCGGCCGCGGCATCGCGGTCCGTCCCGGCGTCCCCGTCGGCCTCGGGCCCGGACTCGGACTCGGCCTCGGGCTCCGAATCGGAATCGGACTCGGAATCGGAATCGGCGTCGGGACCGTCCTTGGGATCGGTCGCGGATTCGGCGGCGGACTCGGGAGCGGCTTCGGGCGTGTCGTCGGCCTCGGACGGCTCTGCGGGCGCCTCGTCCGCGTCCTCGTCGGCGGGTGCGGGGGCGTCGGCCGGGTCGGCGGACACCCCGGCGCCCTTCGCCGCGCCCTTGGCGTCGGCCGCTGCGGCCGCGGGGCCGGCGGGACGGCCGGCGGCGGAATCCGCCTCGGTCACCGGCTGTGCCGCCCCGTCGCGCTGCCCTGTGTCCGGGGACTCGCCCACTGACCCATCCTCCTCATCCCGGCCGCCTGCCGCGCCGATCCGATTTTCCGACGGGTTCACCTCCCGCCGGGATATCTGTACAGTCTCCGCCACCCGCGGCTCGGCGGGTGTGCAGACCCCGCCCGACCGGGCGTTATTCTCCCCGTCCGGCCCGTCCCCGGCTCAGACGCGGCCTCCGAGGGGCCCGGTTCCAGCCTGCAGGGGCAAGGTCACGATTCGGAGGCGTACTCGACAAGCCCGTGTGAGAGGCGTCACGCTGTCTGTCATCCACGCGGGGAGGCTTGGATGGGCAGGAGCCGCAGAACTATTCCCGAGGAGCTGTTGCTGCTCGCACTGGACCCGGCCACGGGTACCACCGCGCAGCCGCAGACCCTCGACCTCGGACTCGCCGGGGCACAGCTGGTCGAGCTGTCCCTGGCCGGACGCATAGCCCCGGACGGGGACCGGATCGCCGTGGTACTGGCGCGGCCGACCGGTGACCCGACCCTCGACCACGCACTGGAGCTGCTGCGACGGCGCGGCAGCCCGGTCCGGGCCGCGCACTGGATCGGCGGGCCGCGGCTGGGCCTCCGTCAGACGTACCTGGCGCACCTGGAGCGGTGCGGCATGGTGACGGCGGTGGCGGGCCAGGTGTGCGGGGTGCTGCCGACGACGCGGTACCAGGCGTCGGACGACTGCACCAATGCCGCGATCAAGCAGCGCCTGGACACCGCGATCCGCACCGGTGTCCCACCGGACCCGCGGACGGCCGCGCTGGCGGCGCTCGCGCACGCGGTGGGCCTGGGCAAGCACCTGTACCCGGGCAACGAGGGCCGGTCCTCGCGGTCCCGGCTGCGGGACCTGATCCGGTACGACCCGCTGGGCGGCATGGTGGCGCACGCCGTGATGGACGTGCAGAACGGCCTGCCGGCGCAGCAGGGCAGGGCGCCGGCGGCGCCCGGTGCGCGCCCGGCCGCGGGACGCCCGGTGGCGGCGAGGCCGGCGGCGGGCGGCCGTCCGGTGGCCAACCGCGTGGGCGTGCGTTGATCGGCGAGCGCCGTCGATGACGAGAACTGGGGCGGCCCGCCCGGCAGGACTCCTGCCGGG
>NZ_JBHWBW010000100.1:13152-20738 GCF_042735675.1 Kitasatospora sp. NPDC059571 | reverse complement strand
GCCGCCGACCACCACCGAGCCGCCCGGGGCCCACCGCCCGGGGCGGCTCGCGGCGCACCGGGGCGGTGCGGCGGCCGTTGACAACGCGGGGGCCCGGCGACGAAGCTAAGCAAGCGCTTAGTCAGCGCTGTCCGTCCGACCAGTCCTTCCCGAGGCGAGGGCCCATGAGCGACACCCCCGAGACCCCACCCGGTCTCGACCTGGCACGGCTGCGCGAGCGGCTCGACGCGGACCTGCCCGGCACGGTCACCGGACCGCTGGGCGCCCGGCTCTTCGAGGGCGGCCGGTCCAACCTGACCTACCTCCTGGACGACGGCACCGCCCGCTGGGTGCTGCGCCGCCCCCCGCTCGGCCACGTGCTCGCCACCGCGCACGACATGACCCGCGAGTACACCGTCCTCGCCGCTCTGCACCCCACCCGGGTGCCGGTGCCGAAGCCGCTGCTGCTGGTCGAGGACACCGAGGTGATCGGCGCGCCGTTCTACCTGATGGAGCACGTCGACGGCACCCCGCACCGGGACGCCGCCGCCCTGGCCGCCCTCGGCCCCGAGCGGGTCCACGCGCTCGGCCTGCACCTCGTCGACACCCTGGTCGACCTGCACGCCGTCGACCCGGCCGAGGTGGGGCTCGCCGCCTTCGGCCGCCCCGAGGGCTTCCTGGAGCGCCAGCTGCGCCGCTGGGGCAAGCAGCTGGACGCCTCGCGCAGCCGCGAGGTGGCCGGCATCGACGACCTGCACGAGCAGCTCGCCCGCACCCTGCCCGCCTCCCCCGCACCCGCCCTGGTGCACGGCGACTACCGGCTGGACAACGTCCTGGTCGGCGGCGACGACCGGATCCGGGCCGTGCTGGACTGGGAGATGTCCACCCTCGGCGACCCGCTCACCGACCTCGGCCTGCTCGTGATGTACACCGAGCTCGCCCGCCGCTTCAACGGCGTCCTGCCCGGCGCCGCGCTCGCCCCCGGCTTCCCCGGCGCCGCCGAGCTGGTCGCCCGCTACGCCGCCGGCTCCGGCCGGGACGTCTCCGCGCTCGGCTGGTACACCGGCTTCGCCTCGTTCAAGCTCGCGGTCGTCCTGGAGGGCATCCACTACCGCTGGACCCAGGGCGGAACGGTCGGCGCCGGCTTCGACCGGGTCGGCGAACTCGTCCCGCTGTTCGTGCAGTTCGGCCTCACCGCACTCAAGGAGCGCTGACCCGTGGACTTCTCCTTCGACACCCGCACCGAGGAGCTCCGCTCCCGACTGCTCGCCTTCATGGACGAGCACGTCCACCCGGCCGAGCCGGTGCTCGCCGCCCAGCTCGCCGACCCGGCCCGCGAGCCGTGGACGATCCCGCCCGTCGTCGCCGAACTCCAGGCCGCCGCACGGGAGCGCGGCCTGTGGAACCTCTTCCTGCCCGGCGAGTCCGGCGCCGGCCTCACCAACCTCCAGTACGCGCCGCTCGCCGAGATCACCGGCCGCTCGGTGCTGCTCGCCCCGGCCGCGCTCAACTGCGCCGCCCCGGACACCGGCAACATGGAGGTGCTGGACCAGTTCGGCAGCGCCGAGCAGCGCAAGCAGTGGCTGGAGCCGCTGCTCGCCGGCGAGATCCGCTCGGCCTTCGCGATGACCGAGCCGGAGGTCGCCTCCTCGGACGCCTCCAACATCACCACCCGGATCGAGCGGGACGGCGACGACTACGTCGTCAACGGCCGCAAGTGGTACATCACCGGCGCGATGAACCCGAACTGCCGGATCTTCATCGTCATGGGCAAGACCGACCCCACCGCCGCCAAGCACCGCCAGCAGTCGATGATCCTGGTGCCGCGCGACACCCCCGGGGTCACCGTGAAGCGCGGCATGACCGTCTTCGGCTACGACGACCAGGACCACGGCGGCCACGCCGAGGTGATCTTCGAGGACGTCCGGGTGCCCGCCGCCAACCTCATCGGCGAGGAGGGCTCCGGCTTCGCGATCGCCCAGGCCCGGCTCGGACCGGGCCGCATCCACCACTGCATGCGCGCCCTCGGCATCGCCGAGCGGGCCCTGGAGCTGATGTGCCGCCGGGTCACCGAGCGGGTCGCCTTCGGCCGGCCGCTGGCCGACCAGGGCGTGGTGCAGGAGTGGATCGCCGAGTCCCGGGTGCGGATCGAGCAGGCCCGGCTGCTGGTGCTGAAGACCGCCTGGCTGATGGACACCGTCGGCAACCGCGGTGCGCACACCGAGATCCAGGCCATCAAGATCATCGTCCCGCAGACCGTCGAGTGGATCCTCGACAAGGCCGTCCAGGCGCACGGTGCCGCCGGCGTCAGCCAGGACACCCCGCTCGCCCAGCTCTGGGCCGGCAACCGCACCCTGCGCCTGGCCGACGGCCCGGACGAGGTGCACCGCCGCTCGCTCGCCCGCCGCGAGCTGGCGCGCTACCAGACGAAGGAGGGCTGACATGGAGTCCGAGCTCCGCGACCGCGTCGCCCGGCTGCTCGCCGACCACGACCCCGCCACCACCGACCGGACGGAGTTCCTGCGCGCCCGCTTCGACGCCGGACTCGCCTGGGTGCACTTCCCCGAGGGCCTCGGCGGCCTCGGCGCCCCGCGCACCCTCCAGGCCGCGGTGGACGCCGAACTCGCCGCCGCCGGGGCGCCCGACAACGACCCCCGCCGGATCGGCATCGGGCTCGGCATGGCCGCGCCGACCGTCCTGAAGTACGGCACCGAGCTGCAGCGGCGCCGCTTCCTGCGGCCGCTGTGGACCGGCGAGGAGGTGTGGTGCCAGCTGTTCTCCGAGCCCGGCGCCGGCTCCGACCTCGCCGCGCTCGGCACCCGCGCCGTCCGCGACGGCGACGACTGGGTGGTGGACGGCCAGAAGGTGTGGACCTCCAGCGCGCACACCGCCCGCTGGGCCATCCTGATCGCCCGCACCGACCCGGACGTGCCCAAGCACCAGGGCATCACCTACTTCGTCTGCGACATGACCGACCCCGGGGTGGAGGTCCGCCCGCTGCGGCAGATCACCGGCGAGGCCGAGTTCAACGAGGTGTTCCTGACGGGCGTGCGGATCCCCGACGCGCACCGGCTCGGCGCGGTCGGCGAGGGCTGGCAGGTCGCCCAGACCACCCTCAACAACGAGCGGGTCGCCATCGGCGGCCAGGCCGCGCCGCGCGAGGCCGGCATGGTCGGCGTGGTCGCCGCCGCCTGGCGCGAACGGCCCGAACTGCGCACCCACGACCTCCACCAGCGCCTGCTCAAGGGCTGGGTGGACGCCGAGGTCGCCCGGCTCACCGGCGAGCGGCTGCGCCAGCAGCTGGCCCTCGGCCAGCCCGGCCCGGAGGGCGCCGCGATGAAGCTCGCCTTCGCCCGCCTCGCCCAGGAGCTCAGCGGCCTGGAGGTCGAACTGCTCGGCGAGGACGGCCTGGCGTACGACGACTGGACGATGCGCCGGCCCGAGCTGGTGGACTTCACCGGCCGCGAGGCCGGCTACCGCTACCTGCGGGCCAAGGGCAACTCCATCGAGGGCGGCACCTCCGAGATCCTGCGGAACATCATCGCCGAGCGGGTGCTCGGCCTGCCCGGCGAGCCGCGCGCCGACAAGAACGTGCCCTGGAAGGAGCTGCCGCGATGACCGCAGACCTGCTGTACTCCGAGGTCGAGGAGGAGCTCCGGGCCAGCGTCCGGGCGCTGCTCGCCGACCACTGCACCCCGGCCGCGGTGCTGGCGCGCTGCGAGGGCCCGGCCCCGTACGACCCGGCGCTGTGGCGCAAGCTCGCCGCGGACCTCGGCGCCGCCGGGCTGCAGGTGCCGGAGGGCTCCGGCGGCGCGGGTGCCTCGCTGCGCGAGAGTGCCGTCGTCCTGGAGGAGCTGGGCCGCAGTGCGGCGCCGGTGCCGTTCCTGGGCAGCGCGGTGCTGGCCACCACGGCGCTGCTGGCGGCCTGCCCGGCCGATCCGCTGCTGCCCGCGCTGGCCGAGGGCGTGCGGACGGCGGCACTGGCCGTCCCGCTGTCGGCCGCACCCGGTTCGGCCTTCCCGGCCGGCGTCCGGGTGGACGGCGCCGGCACCCTCGGCGGCCGGATCACCTCGGTCGCCGACGCGCTGACCGCCGACGTCCTCGTGGTGCCGGCGGTCGGCCCCGACGGACCGGCGCTCTACGCGGTGGAGGCGGCCGCGGCCGGCCTCGCGGTGGTGCGGCGCACCTCGCTGGACCTCACCCGGCCGATCGCCGACGTGACGCTGACCGGCGTGCCGGGCCGGCGGCTGGCCACGGGCGCCGACGCCGGGGCCGCCCTGCAGCAGGCCCTGCTGACCGGCGCCGGGCTGCTCGCCTCCGAGCAGCTGGGCATCGCCGAGTGGTGCCTGGCCACCACGGTGGCGTACCTGAAGGAGCGGACCCAGTTCGCCCGCCCGCTCGGCTCCTTCCAGGCGCTCAAGCACCGGCTGGCCGACCTGTGGCTGGAGACGGTCGGGGCGCGGGCGGCCGCCCGGTACGCGGCCGACACCCTCGCGCGCGGCGACGCGGACGCGCCGGTCGCGGTGGCCGTCGCCCAGGCGCACTGCGGGGCGCTCGCGGTGCGGGCCGCCGAGGAGTGCGTGCAGCTGCACGGCGGCATCGGGATGACCTGGGAGCACCCCGCGCACCTCTACCTCAAGCGGGCCAAGGCGGACCAGATCGCGCTCGGCACGCCGGGGCACCACCGCGGCGCGCTCGCCGACCTGGTCGACCTGGCGGCGCCGGGCGGCGGACCCTCCGTCACGCGCCGCCGTCCGCGCCGCCGTCCGCACCTCCCCGGCCGACCCGGGGGGCGGGACACGCGGGCGGCGGCGCGCGGCGTCCGGCGGGCCGCCCCGGCCTACGATGGTGATCAGCTCGCCGCCGTCCGGTCGCGCACCGGGGGAAGATCAGGTGCGCGCGTGGTCGCGCTGGTCGTCAGCATGGGAACGCTGTTCGCCTGGGCCCTGGTGGCCGGCCGGCTCGCGCGCTGGAGCATCACCGCCCCGGTCGCGATGACCGCGGCGGGCGTGGCGCTCACCGTCGGACCGCACCCGCTGGTGCGGATCACCCTGACCACCACGGACGCCGAGCGGGCCGTCGAGATCATCCTCGCCGTGCTGCTGTTCACCGACGCGACCCAGGTGCCGGCCGGCGTCGTACGAGGCCAGCGCAGGCTGCTGACCCGGCTGCTCGCGGTCGCGCTGCCGCTGACCCTGGTGGCCGGCACGCTGGCCGGCGCCCTGCTGTTCCCTTCCGGGGGGTGGTGGCTCGCGGCGCTGTTCGCCGCGGTGACCGTGCCCGTCGACCTCGCCCCGGCCGCGGAGCTGATCCGGGACGCCCGGGTGCCGGCCTGGCTGCGCGGTGTGCTGACCGTGGAGAGCGGGCTCAAC
This sequence comes from Kitasatospora sp. NPDC059571, assembly GCF_042735675.1. Lineage (NCBI taxonomy): Bacteria > Bacillati > Actinomycetota > Actinomycetes > Kitasatosporales > Streptomycetaceae > Kitasatospora > Kitasatospora sp. NPDC059571. The sequence continues at coordinate 15,387 of NZ_JBHWBW010000100.1, read as the reverse complement.
GACGGCATCGTCGCACCGGTCTTCCTGCTCTGCCTGGCCGCCGTCGAGGCGCACGGCGGGGCGCCGGAGAGCGTCGGCGAGTCGCTCGCCGACGCGGTCTCGGCACTGCTCTGGGCGGTGCTGGCCGGCGTGCTGGTGGGCCGGCCCGGCGGCCTGCTGCTGCGCGGGGCCTGGCGGGCCGGCTGGACCGGCCCGGCAGCGGTCCGGCTCGGGATCCTGGCCCTGCCACTGGGCGCGTACGGGCTGGCGCTGGTGCTCGACGGCAACGGCTTCATCGCGGCGTTCACGGCCGGCCTGTTCTTCACCCCGGCCGCCCGGGCGCTGCCGCCGCAGACCCTGCACCTGGTGGAGGACGTCGGGACGCTGCTGTCGCTGGCACTCTGGTTCGTCTTCGGGGAGCTGGTCACCCAGGCGTTCACCGGCGACTTCGACGGCCGGGTGGTGGCGTACGCGGTGCTGTCGCTCACCGTGGTGCGGGCCGGACCGGTCCTGCTCGGCCTGGTCGGCAGCGGCCTGGACCGGGCCGACCGGCTGCTGCTGGCCTGGCTGGGTCCGCGCGGCCCGGCCTCGATCGTCTTCGGCCTGCTCGCCTTCATCGCCCTGGCGCAGGACGATCCGCACGACGCGGACCTGGTCGGCCAGGTGATGACCATGACCGTGCTGATGAGCCTCGTCCTGCACGGGCTGACCTACGGCCCGCTGAGCACCCGGTACGCCCGGGCCCGGGAGCGGCTGACGGCCTCCCGAGCCGAGCCATAGGCTTCGAAAGTTTTCGGCGGCGCCGATCCACGCCTCGGTCTGTCATTCTGACCGCCCGTCAACGACTGGCGATTCCTTCCCCTCCATCCGGCCGATGACCAGCAAGTGTCAGCTCCGCCAAGCCTTTTGGGCGAGCCGATACTTTCGCCGCTTCTGCCGAAAGTGTTGACACCCCGACAGGCCGGATCAACACTGTTCGCCGTTGACAGTCCTCGGCCACGGCTGACGCGCTGTCATGTCCCGGCGCCGAGCGCGCCGTCGGGCGGTGTCAGGCCGCCCGATCCCCGCCGATCCCACCAGGAGGAAGCACCCGCATGAACGAGTCCCCTGCCCGAGCGGAGCGCCGTCGGGCCGGTCCGCCCCGCCGGCCCGGCCACCTGCGGTCCGCCGTCAGCAGCGCCTGCGTGCTGGCCCTGGTCGCCGTGGCCGCGATGATCGCGCCCGGCACCGCCAGCGCCGACACCACCGTCTCCTCGAACCAGACCGGCACCAACAACGGCTACTACTACTCGTACTGGAGCGACGGCGGCGGGTCGGTCTCGATGAACCTGGGATCCGGCGGCAACTACAGCACCTCGTGGAGCAACAGCGGGAACTTCGTCGCCGGCAAGGGCTGGAGCACCGGCGGACGGCAGAGCGTGAACTACTCGGGCACCTTCAACCCGTCCGGCAACGCCTACCTGTCGCTCTACGGATGGACGACCAACCCGCTGGTCGAGTACTACATCGTCGACAACTACGGCACCTACAAACCCACGGGCACCTACAAGGGCACCGTCACCAGCGACGGGGGCACGTACGACATCTACGAGACGACCCGCACCAACGCCCCCTCCATCGTGGGCACCGCGACCTTCAACCAGTACTGGAGCGTCCGGCAGTCGAAGCGCACCGGCGGCACCATCACCACCGGCAACCACTTCGACGCCTGGGCGAGCCACGGGATGAATCTGGGCACCTTCAACTACATGATCCTCGCGACCGAGGGCTACCAGAGCAGCGGGAACTCCAACATCACGCTGGGCACCTCGTCCGGGGGCGGCTCCGGCGGCACGGGCGGCGGCGGCGCCGGCAGCGGTTGCACCGCCACGCTCTCCGCGGGCCAGCAGTGGAGCGACCGCTACAACCTCAACGTCACGGTCACCGGCGCCACCAACTGGACCGTCACCATGAACGTCCCCTCCCCCGAGAAGATCACCTCCACCTGGAACATCACCGCCGCCTACCCCGGCGCCCAGGTCCTGACCGCCAAACCCAACGGCAACGGCAACACCTGGGGCGTCACCCTCCAGACCAACGGCACCTGGACCTGGCCCACCGTCACCTGCACCGCCACCTGACACCTGACACCTGACACCGGGAGCACCCCACCGCGCCGGGGGGGGGGGGGGGGGCGGGCGGGGGTGGCAGGGGGTCAGGGGGGCCCGGTGTCGTATACACAACTGTCGCGGCCGACGCGAGTGGGGGTGTTGATAT
>NZ_JBHWBW010000100.1:3864-13142 GCF_042735675.1 Kitasatospora sp. NPDC059571 | reverse complement strand
CCCGGGGGCCCACCCCCCCCACCCCCCCCGCCCTCGGCCCGCCCCCCGCGCCCCGGCCCCCGCCCCCTCCCCCCGCCCCCCTCCCCCCGGCCCCCCCCCCCGCGGGGGGGGGGGGGGGGGCCCTCGGACGGGGGTGTCAGGGTGTCAGGGGTGCAGGGTGAGGCGGCCGACGGAGTCGCCGTCGGCGACCCGCTGGACGGCCTCGGCGGCCCGGTCGAGGGTCAGCCGCTCGCCGATCAGCGGCTTCACCACGCCCTTGGCGGCGAGCTCGGTGAGCTCGGCGTGGCAGTCCCGGACGGCCTGCGGGTCCCGGACGTTGTACAGCCCCCAGTGCAGGCCGAGGATCGAGTAGTTCTTCACCAGGGCGTGGTTGAGGCCCGGCGCCGGGATGGTGCCGCCGGCGAAGCCGACCACGACGATCCGGCCCTCGAAGGCGATGCACTTGGCGGAGCCGGTGTAGGCGTCGCCCCCGACCGGGTCGAAGACCACGTCCGCGCCGCGGCCGCCGGTGGCCTGCTTGACCGCGGCGACGAAGTCCTCGCCGTGCCGGTCGATCACCAGGTCGGCGCCGAGCGCCGTCGCGGCCGCCGCCTTCCGGGCGCCGCCGACCACGGCGATCACCGTCGCGCCGGCCGCCTTGCCGAGCTGGACGGCCGCACTGCCGACGCCGCCCGCCGCGGCGTGCACCAGCAGCGTCTCGCCGGCCCGCAGCCGGGCCCGGCGGTGCAGTGCGAACCAGGCGGTCTGGTAGCCGATGTGCAGCGCGGCGGCCTCCGCGTCGTCCAGCACGGGCGGGGCGGCGAACACCGCGGCGGCGTCCATCAGCGCGTACTCGGCGAAGGCGCCGGCGGGCAGCAGCGCCGTGCCGACGACCCTCCCCCAGCCTCCGGCCGGGGGTGCCCCCATGCCCGCGCGGTCGCCGCCGACGACATCGCCGCAGAGCTCGACACCGGGCGTGAACGGCAGCGGCGGGCGGACCTGGTAGTGGCCGCGGCACATCAGCGCGTCCGGGAAGTTGACCGCGGCGGCCCGGACCCGGACCAGCAGCTGCCCGGCGGCGGGCTGCGGCCGGTCGGTCTCGGTCTGCACCATCACCTCGGCGGGCTCGCCGAGCGCCGGTACCTGCCAGGCCTTCACGCGGTGCCTCCCGGGGCGGTCTCGATGGCCTGCTGGAGGTGGTTCATGCCGCCCAGCCAGCGGTCCGGGGTGGTGGCGCGGGCGGCGTAGAAGTCCGCGACCTCGGGGTGCGGCAGGATCAGGAACCGCTCCTCGGCGATCGCCGCGACGGTGGCCGCGGCGACCTCCTCGGGCTCGATGGCGGTGGGCCGCAGCAGCACGTCGCCGGCTGCGCCGGTGACCTTGAGCATGTCGGTGTTGACGCCCTGCGGGCAGAGCGCGTGCACCCGGATGCCGCGGTGCCGGTAGGTGGCGGAGAGCCACTCGGCGAAGGCCAGCGCGCCGTGCTTGGTGACGGCGTACGGCGCGGAGCCGAGCATGGTGAGCAGGCCGGCCGCGGAGACGGTGGCGAGGAAGCGGCCCTCGCCGCGCTCCAGCCAGTCGGGGAGCAGCAGTTCGGCGGCGCGCACGTGCGACATGACGTTGACGTCCCAGGCGCGGGCCCAGACCTCGGGCCCGGCGTCGGCGCCGCCGATCGGCGCGATGCCGGCGTTGGCGCAGTAAACGTCGACGGTGCCGAGCGCGGCGCGGGCGGCCCCGACCAGGGCGGCGACGCCCTCAGGCGAGGCGGCGTCGCCGGGGGCGGGGATACCGCCGATCCGGGCGGCGACGGCCTCGGCGGCGTCCGCGTCGAGGTCGTTGACGACGACCCGGGCGCCGGCGGCGGCGAACGCGGCGGCGAGCGCCTCGCCGATGCCGCGGCCGGCACCGGTGACGACGACGCCGCGGTCGGCGAGCGTGCTGCCCGGGGCGCTCACAGGCCGCCGCCCAGGGTGACGCCGCCGTCGACGACGAGGTTCTGTCCGGTGATCCACGCGGCGTCGTCGGAGAGCAGGAAGGCGACCGCGCCGGCCACGTCCTCGGGCAGGCCGAGCCGGCCGAGCGGGTAGGCGCGGACGACCTTCTCCTCCCGACCCTCGTACAGCGCCTCAGCGAACTTCGTCTTGACGACGGCGGGGGCGACCGCGTTGACCCGGATGTCCGGGCCGAGCTCGGCCGCGAGTTCCATGGTGAGGCGGATGATCGCGGCCTTGCTCACGCCGTACATGCCGATGCCGGCCGAGGAGCGGATGCCGGCGATGGAGGCGACGTTGACCACCGCGCCGCCGTGCTCGCCCATCCAGGCGGCGTGCGCGCGGCGGGTCCAGGCGAGCGGGGCGAGCACGTTGACGGCCATGATCTTGGCGGCCACCGCGGGGTCGGTCTCCAGGACCGGGCCGTAGGCGGGGTTGATGCCGGTGTTGTTGACCAGGAAGTCGAGGCGGCCGAAGGACTCCAGGGTGCGGGCGACCGCCTCCTCCTGGTGGGCCGCGTCGTCGGCCTTGCCGGCCACGGCGATGGCCACGTCCGGGCCGCCGAGGTCGCGGACGGCGTCGGCGAGCGGCTCGGGGTTGCGGGCGGTGATGCAGACCCTCGCCCCGCGGTTGACCAGCTCCCGGGCGATGCCGAGGCCGATGCCGCGGCTGGCGCCGGTGACCAGGGCCACCCGGCCCTTGAACGAGGGTGTCATCGCGAAAACCTTTCGCCGTTCGTCTGTCGACGCAATGGAGCACGAGATGGTGACTAAGCGCTTGCTTAGCATGTTGCCGGCGGGCCACACTGTCAACAGCCGGGCTCCAGCCGGCCGTGATCCGTCTGCGAGGATTGACGCCATGACCGACCAAGCGACCGCCGACCTGTGGCCCGGGGAGCGCACCGAGGCCGCCCGGCGCCTGCTGCTCGCCGGTGTGGAGTCCTTCGCCCGCCGCGGCTACCACGCCACGACGACCCGGGACATCGCCACCGCCGCCGGGATGAGCCCGGCGGCGCTGTACATCCACTACCCGTCCAAGGCCGCCCTGCTGGCCGAGATCAGCCGCACGGGCCACCAGGCCACCCTCGACCTGGTCGAGCGGGCCGAGGCGTACTCCACCGAGCCGGTGGAGCAGATGCGCCGGCTGGTGGAGGACTTCACGGTCTGGCACGCCCGCGGCCACACCGTCGGCCGGATCGTCAACCACGAGCTGTACGCACTGCCCGAGGACGCCTTCGCCGAGGTGGCCGGGCTGCGGATCCGGATCGAGGACACCGTCCGCCGGATCATCGAGCGCGGCGTCGAGCGCGGGGAGTTCGACGTCCAGGACGCCCGGACGGCGGCCCGAGCCGTCACCTCGCTCGGCATCGACGTGGCCCGCTGGTACACCGACCGGTCCACCGAGACCCCGGAGGAGCTCGGGCGGCGGTACGGCGTGCTGGTCCTGCGGATGCTCGGCGCCCCGGCACAGCCCTGACGCGGCCCGGCCGCCTCCCGCCCTCCCCTGACTTAGGTTAGGCTCACCTAGCCGACCAGGGAGGGTGCAGCATGTCCGACACCGCGAACCGGCCTGCCGGGACGTCCACGGCCGACGGCACGGCCACGGCCCAGGCCGACCGGGCCCCGACCGCCGCCGAACGGCTGCGCACCCTGCTGGAGCACGCCTCCTCCGTGGTGCTCGACGTGCCCGGCGTCGACCTGGCCGACCGGCCGGGGCCGCCACCCCTGGTGGACTGCGCCGTCCTCCCCGACGGGGCGGTGGCCGTCCTGGCCGAGGAGGCCTCCTCGCTCCACCGGATCGCCGCCCTGGCCCGCGACGGCCGGATGCGCGGCGAACTCGACGCGGTGGACGTCGCCCCCGTCCCGATGCCGCACCGGATCCGCGGCCGGGCCGCCGCCCAGGGCCGGCTCACCGTCCTGGCCCGGGCCACGCCCGCCCGGATCGCCTCGCTGTTCCCCCACCGCCCGGCCGCCGGCCACGTCCTGCTCTGCCTGGAGCCCGACCACCTCGCGGTCGAGGACCTGTGGGGCGCCGAGTGCTGCGTGGACCCGGCCCGGTTCGCCGCCGCCGCACCCGACCCGCTCGCCCGCGAGGAGGCCGGCCTCCTCCAGCACCTCGACGCCGCCCACGCGGACGCCCTGCACCGGCTCGCCCGGCACGCGGCACCCGGCCGCGGCGCCCGCACCCCGCACACCGTCCGCCCGGTCGCCCTCGACCGCCACGGCCTGCGGCTGCGCCTGCTCGGCCCGGGCCCCGACGACCTGCTCGACGCCCGCTACGCCTTCGCAAGCCCGCTGCACTCCCCCGAGGAGCTCCCCGCCGCGATGCGCCGCCTCTTCGCCGGGGGCCACCCCTCCCGCTGAGCCCGGCCCCGAGCCCTGGTCCCAGGAGCCGCGGGCGGCAGCGGACATCACGCCGAACGGCTCGTCCCGGCCTCGCGTTCGCGCCGCGCGATCGCCTCTATCATGTCGCTGATGGTGCCCAGGCCGTCCGGCGACAGCGTGACCGCCCGCAGGGCGACCTCGCGCACCCCGGCGTCCCGCAGCGCCCCCAGCAGGGCGAGCTCCTCGGCGATCCGCTCGCTCTGCCCGTCCTCGAAGAAGTACGCCACCGGCACCTCGAAGAACCGGGCCAGCGCCTCCAGGTGACGCTTGGTCGGGTTGTCCCGGCGCCCGGTGCGCAGCTGCCACAGATAGGTGGCGGAGAAGCTCTCGCCGCTCGCCTCCCGGCAGGCCCGGGCGACCTCCTCGTTGCTGTGGGGGTCGCCGTTCGGCCGCCGGACGATCCGGAAGAGCTGCTCGATCCGGTCGGCGAGGCAAGCCCCGCCGGATTCCTCAGCAGCCACCACGCGCCTCCCCCGGTCCGGTCACACCGCGGCCCATGCTAACCGTCCCGTCGGCCACCGGATCCCGGCCGCCGGCTCCGCCGAAGAGGCGTCAGCGCTCCGGCCCGATCACCGAGAACAGGCCGCCCTCGGCGTCCCTCAGCCGGGCGGTCCGCCCGTACGGGGTGTCCTCGGCCGGCTCGGCGACGCTGCCGCCGAGCTTCACCGCCTCCTCCAGCGCCCGGTCGGTGTCCGCGACGGAGAAGAAGACCTCCCAGTGCGGGGCCGCCCCGGGCGCCGCGCAGAGCGCCGCGACCGTGCGGCCCTTCGAGCGGAGCACCACCCGCTCGTGCTCGTACTGCACGCCGAAGCGGTCCGGGTCCTGCTCGTCCCAGCGGAACACCTCGCCGTAGAAGAGGGCCGCGGCGAACGGGTCCGGGGTGCGCAGCTCGATCCAGACCGGCGCGCCCGGCTGGGCCATCCAGTTCTCGACGCCCGGCTCGCCCTCCCAGACCCCGAACGCGGCGCCGACCGGGTCCGCCGCCAGGGCGACCCGTCCGGCGTCGAAGGCCAGCGGGCCGACCGCCAGGGTGCCGCCGCGCTCGCGGACGCCCTCGGCGGCGCGGTCCGCGCTCTCGGTGCCGAAGAAGGTCGTCCAGGCCACCGGCTGCTGCCAGTCCGCGGACATCACGCCGATCCCGGCCACCTCGACGCCGTCGACCACCGCCCAGGTGTAGGGGCCCCAGCGGTCCGGCCCGGGCAGGAACGTCCAGCCGAGCAGCGGACCGTAGAAGGACTGCGCGGCGTCCGGGTCGCGGGCCATCAGGCTGACCCAGCACGGCACGGCCGGCACGCAGCGCACCCTGGCCCTCTGCTCACCCATCCGAGCGACTCCTTCCGGTTCGTGGCCGTCTCAGCCTAGGGCGTGTCGCGGCGATCGTGTCGGATCAGCGCGCGGCGGCGGGCGGCGAGCGACGGCGTGGGTGCGGGGCACGGCACCGGGCGCCGGGCCGGGCGCGCCGCCGTGTCGATGCGGCGGTGGCGGGCCGTGCGCGGCATGCTCCGGTGTGTGAGGGCGCCGCGGCGGGCATCTGCCGCTCCGAGGCGGTCGCGGGCCCGCCGGACCACCGAGTGAGGGAGTGGGAGCATGGACCAGCCGTACGTCGTCGTGGGGGCCAGTCTGGCGGGTGCCAAGGCGGTGGAGGCCCTGCGGGCCGAGGGGTACCGCGGCCCGGTCGAGCTGATCGGCGAGGAGACCGAACTCCCCTACGAGCGGCCGCCGCTGTCCAAGGGCTACCTCCAGGGCAAGTCGGCGCGCAGCGACATGGAGGTCCACCCGGCCGCCTGGTACGAGGAGCAGGAGGTGACGCTGCGGCTCGGCACCCGGGTGGCCGCGATCGACCCGGACGGGCACGCGGTGGCGCTCGGCGACGGCACCCGGATCGGCTTCGCGAAGCTGCTGCTGGCCACCGGGGCCTCGCCGCGGCGGCTGCCGGTGCCCGGCGGCGACGGCCCGTCGGTGCTGACGCTGCGGAGTGTCGGGGACAGCGAGCGGATCCGCGCGGCCCTGCGGCCGGGAGCCCGGGTCGTGATCGTCGGGGCGGGCTGGATCGGGCTGGAGACCGCGGCGGCGGCCCGTCTGGCGGGCGCCGAGGTGACCGTGCTGGAGGTGGCGGAGCTGCCGCTGCTGCGGGTGCTCGGCCGCGAGGCGGCGCAGGTCTTCGCCGACCTGCACCGGCAGCACGGGGTGGACCTGCGCTTCGGCGTGCAGGTGGCGGCGGTGGAGGAGGGCGGGGTGCGGCTCGGCGACGGCAGCCTGGTGCCGGCCGACACCGTGGTGGCGGGCGTCGGCATCAGCCCGAACACCGAGCTGGCCGGGGCCGCCGGGCTGGCGGTGGACAACGGCGTGCGCACCGACGAGCACCTGCGGACCTCGCACCCCGACGTCTTCGCGGCGGGCGACGTGGCCAACGCCTTCCACCCGCTGTTCGGCCGGCCGATCCGGGTGGAGCACTGGGCGAACGCGCTGAACCAGCCCGCGACGGCGGCGAAGTCGATGCTCGGGCAGGACGCGGTGTACGACCGGGTCCCGTACTTCTTCACCGACCAGTACGACCTGGGCATGGAGTACACGGGCTACGTGGAGCCGGGCGGCTACGACCGGGTGGTGTTCCGCGGGGACGTGCCGGGGCGGGAGTTCATCGCCTTCTGGACGTCGGGCGGGCGGGTGCTCGCCGGGATGAACGTGAACGTGTGGGACGTGGTCGACCCGATCCGCGAACTGGTCCGCTCGGGCCGCCCGGTGGACGAGGGCCGGCTCGCCGACCCGGCGGTGCCGCTGGCGGAGCTGGCCGGCTGAGCCCCGCGGCGGGAGCCGCGGACCGGCCCGGTGCGCGCGGGGGCTGACGGTCCGTCGGGGCCGGGTCCGGTTGTCGCAGGCATGCCCTAGGGTGCGTACCTGAACCGTCTCCAGGAGGGGCCGCCCATGTCGACCGGAGGACTGCTGCCGCCCGCGGGCCCGGCCCGCGGGCTGGCCGCCGCGCAGCTGACCAACGCGCTGGGCGACGGCGCGTACCTGGTCTGCTCGGCGCTGTACTTCACCCGGGTGGTCGGGCTGTCGGCGCCGCAGATCGGCCTCGGCCTGACCGTGGGCTGGGCGGCCGGGGCGCTCGCCGGCGTGCCGCTGGGGCACCTCGCCGACCGGCGCGGGCCGCGCGGGGTGGCGGTCGCGCTGGCGGTCGCCACCTCGGCCGCGGTGGCGGTGCTGCTCGCGGCCGGCTCCTTCCCGGTGTTCCTGGCGGGGGCGCTGCTGTACGGCTGCGCGCAGAGCGGGCTGTCGGCGGCCCGGCAGGCGCTGCTGGCCGGGCTGGTGGAGCCGGCCCGCCGCACCGAGGTGCGGGCCTACCTGCAGTCGACGGTCAACGCGGGCCTGGCGGTGGGCGCGGCGATGGGCGGTGCGGCGCTGCACCTGGACACCCCGGTGGCGTACCGGACGGTGCTGGCGGTGGACGCGGTGAGCTTCCTGGCGTCGGCGGTGCTGCTGGGCCGGCTGCCCGCGCCGGCGCCGGCCGCCCCGGCGGCGGACGGGCCGCGGCTGGCGGTGCTGCGCGACCGCCCCTACGCGGTGGTGGCGCTGCTCAACACGGTGATGCTGCTCTACATGCCGCTGCTGTCGCTGATCGTGCCGCTCTGGATCGTGGAGCGGACGGCCGCGCCGGACTGGACGACCGCGGCGCTGCTGGTACTGAACACGCTGACGGTGGTGGTCTGCCAGGTGCGGGTGGCCCGCCGGGTGACCGGTCTGGCCGGCGCGGCGCGGTCCGTGCGGTGGGCCGGGGTGCTGCTGCTGGCCTGCTGCGCGGCCTTCGCGGCGTCCTCGGCCGGCGCCTCGGCCTGGGCGGCGGCCGGGGTGCTGCTGCTGGCGGCCGGGCTGCAGGTCGCCGGGGAGATGATGCTGGCCGCCGGCTCGTGGGAGATCGGCTTCGGGCTGGCCCCGGCCGACCGCCAGGGCCAGTACCAGGGCTTCTTCGGCACCGGGGTGGCGGTCGCCCGCATGGTCGGCCCGGTGCTGCTCACCTCGCTGGTGCTCGGTGGCGGGACGGCGGGCTGGCTGGTCCTGGGCGGGGCGTTCGCCCTGGCGGGTGCGGCCACCGGGCCGGCGGTGCGCCGCGCCGAGCGGTCCCGGGCGGCCGCCGCGCCGGCGGCCGCGCCGCCCGCCGTCGGGGCGGTCGGCTGACCGCCGGCCCGACGGTCGTCACATCAGCGGGCCCGTCGTGCGGGAGCCCTCCTTCAGTTCGCCGTGCGCCTTGGTCAGCAGTTGCATGGCGAGGTCGTTGAGGGCGCGCGCCCCGGCGACCTCCTCGCCGACCCTGGGCTGCGGGCTGTCGGCGTGGTGCCGGGTGCTGTAGCCGTGCGAGCGGACCTCCGTACCGTCGGAGAGGCGGACGAGCGCCACGGCCTTCGTCCGGTCGCCCTCCTCCTCGAACTCCAACTCGATGTGCCATCCGACCAGTGTGTGCATCATGGCCGCCACCTCCTGGGGTCCCCTCCAGGGTGCGCCGAGGCACTGCGGCCCGCCAATCCCGGGGGCGGCGACCCGCTCCGGCCTTGCCCGGAGGCGCGGCGCGGGGATATTTTGAACACGTTCAATGATGCTGCGCCGCCGGCTGCCGACCGGCCTCCCGGAGGTGGACCGATGACCCTCAGCTACCCCGAGGTGGGCGCCGTGGCCGGGCCAGGCCCGCTGCCCGCCGGCTACCACCACCTGCACCACCGCACCCGGGTCGGCCGCGGCGCGGCGCAGTTCGCCGCCGCCGGACGCGCGGTCACCACCTGGCGGATGCACCGCGCGGCCGGCGTCCGGATCCTCGGCCCCCCGCCCCGGTGCGGGGGGGGGGCCCCCGGGGTCCGGGGTGTGTGGGGGGGGGCCCGCGCGGGGCGCGGGCGCCCGCCCGGGGGGGCCCCCGGGGGGGCCCCCCGGGGGG